>NZ_CASEXV010000052.1 GCF_949292005.1 uncultured Bifidobacterium sp.
AAAGTCATGATAAATACCCTTCCTATAAATATCGATAAAAATTCAAAAAATACTGGATAATAGAAACGTAATTATTGACAATCGTCTGATTGCGGATACGTGCTCAGACTCTCGTCCCGACGGCATCCGCGAATCGCGCGGATTGCACGAATGCAGTCGCATACTCCGGGTCTGCGGCCTTTGCCGCAATGGCGAACGCCTGCTCCAGATCCTCAATCAGATCACGCACATCCTCGATGCCGATCGCCAGACGAATCAACTCATCAGTGACACCAACCTTCAACCGCTCCTCGCGTGGAAGCTCGAAATGCGTCATCCGACACGGAAGCTCCGCAAGGCTTTCGACCGCCCCCAGGCTCACGGCGAGACGGAAGACATGCAGATTGTTGAGAATCTGTGCCGGATCCACGCCCTTGACGACTTCGAAACTGAGCACACCGCCGAAGCCCTTGAGCCCCTTCTCGGTATCCCCCGGCCGTCCACCGCCCGCGACCCCCGGGTAGTGGACGGCCGCAACAAGAGGATTCGTAAGCAACCAGTTGGCGATGGCAACCGCATTGCTCTGCTGGCGTTCGATACGCAGACCGAGGGTCTGGATTCCGCGCCGGACGCTGTCGCACTCCGCCGGAGCAAGCACTCCGCCCAGACGATTCTGCGCGAAATACACGCGTTTGCCCAGATCGTCGTCGCCCACAACGGCCAAGCCCGCGATGACGTCCGAATGCCCTGCAAGATATTTGGTAGCCGAATGGATGACGATGTCCGCGCCAAGATCCAAGGGCTGCTGCAGATAGGGCGTGACGAACGTGTTGTCGACGATGACCAGAGCCCCGTAACGATGGGCGATCGCCGCAATCGCCGCCACGTCATTGACCTCAAGCAAAGGGTTGGTGAGCGTTTCGAAGTACACGGCCTTCGCCGGCCGCACGACGGCACCCTGGGACGTGCCATCCTCGGGAGTGCCGGCGATGGCACGCTCCACAGCCTCATAGTCACCCGTGTCCACCGGCTCCGATGTCAATCCCCACCGAGAGAAATGCTCGTTGAACAGCGAATAGGTTCCGCCATAGACGTTGGACCCCACAACCACGCGATCCCCAGGGGTAAAAATCGAGAGCACGGCGTGAATGGCCGCCAGACCGGAGGAGAAGGCGAAACCGCGCGTTCCATGCTCCAGCTGGGCGATCTGCCTTTCCAGAAAGTCGCGTGTAGGGTTCCCGCTTCTGGCGTAATCCCAGCGAGGCGCATCATCAACCGATTGGAACGCGTACGTCGAGGAGTTGTAGATGGGCGGATTCACCGCTCCCGTGTTGTTGTCCCCCACCGGTGTTCCATGAACCAGCTGCGTGGCGAATCGCGTCATGCCGTGCCTCCCGTGACCATTGCCCGGCCCTGCTGGCCGTCGACAGACACGAAGTTAGATGCCCTCGTGCCCCCACGGCAACTTCGGAGGCATACGCGTTAGTTATAGATGGTTCTCAAGCCGCTCTCCCCTGCGGCTCAGCAGTCGCCGACGTCCTTCGATTCCTTCTTCCCGCCCTGGGACGACACGCCCGAGCCAAGCATGGACTCCAGCCATCGGATCTCCGCGACGACCTGCTGATCATGCAGCGCGATGATGCCCCGTCTATAGGGATCGTCTATCTCCCGAGTCTCCAGAGCGCGACCTGAATCGCAGTAGAAGAAGTGGATGGACGTCTCGTTGAGATAGTCGTACCGTCTGCGCAGCACGGCATCACGATCATCGGGATCGGGGACGATGGAAAGGAAGGTGAGGATCACGGACCACCGATTGGAGTCGGTGATGTTGAATCCATGCGCATCGCGCAGCGTCTCGACCAGGCGGCTCCGGCCAGCGTCAAGGAGCGAGAACTCACGGCGCTGCCGTCCGTCACGGACCTCGTCGCGCTGGGCGATCAACCCCGACTCCACCATCCTCTTCGTGGCAGGATAGACCGCGCCGTCACTGAACGTCCGGGCGTACCCCTGCAGCTGCTCCATCTTCTTGCGAAGCTCGTAGCCGCACATGGGCTTCTCGGACAGGAATCCCAGAATCATCGTCTCTATTAGGCTCATAATGACGAGTATACCCCGAAACGACACGCCGCGTTTCGAGGTATAGCGAATAGATGTATATTTGAGGTCATCACGCAATACCTCGAAAAGATATATGTCGAGGCGGGGAAGGCGGAATTGTTCCACCGACCACGCCGGGACGCGGCCAGGACACACCGGAGGCCGGCAATCCCACGAGGAACGCGCAGAAAACGCCACAGGGTCTCCAAGGCCTTTGGACACAACGATTGCGGCTCATCAACGAACCGCTGCAAAGGAGAAACACCATGTCGAATATCACCGTCATCGGAGCAGGAAACATCGGATCCGCAGTCGCCGCCATCGCGGTGAAGTCAGGCTCCTCCGTCCAGGTCATCGATCGCGACGAGCAGAAGGCATCAGCTGTCAGCGGAGCAACCGCAACCACGTATGGGGACACCATCACCGGCGACATCGTGGTCCTTGCACTCCACTATCCCGCCTACGCGGA
>NZ_CASEXV010000053.1 GCF_949292005.1 uncultured Bifidobacterium sp.
AGAGTCCTCAGGAGTCCGACAGCACGGATTACGGCCTGATGAAGGGCGAGCGGGTCAAAAACATGGATCTGCAGCAGGAGATGCGCGAATCCTATCTGGCTTATGCTTTGTCCGTGATTGTGGAGCGTGCCCTTCCCGATGTTCGCGATGGCATGAAGCCTGTGCACCGCCGCGTGATCTACGCCATGTACGACGGTGGGTATCGTCCCGATCGCGGATACAACAAGTGCTCGCGTGTGGTCGGTGATGTGATGGGCAAATACCATCCCCACGGCGATTCGGCCATTTACGACACCTTGGTGCGTATGGCGCAATCCTGGTCGATGCGGTATCTGCTCGTTGACGGGCAGGGTAATTTCGGCTCGCCCGGGGATGATCCCGCTGCGGCCATGAGGTACACGGAATGTCGTATGGCACCTCTGGCGATGGAGATGGTTCGGGACATCGACAAGGACACGG
The DNA here is from genome assembly GCF_949292005.1 of uncultured Bifidobacterium sp. Taxonomy (GTDB): domain Bacteria; phylum Actinomycetota; class Actinomycetes; order Actinomycetales; family Bifidobacteriaceae; genus Bifidobacterium. The sequence goes on from NZ_CASEXV010000053.1 coordinate 460, forward strand.
TCGATTTCGTTCCCAACTACGATGGCAAAACGCAGGAGCCCACCGTTCTTCCGGCACGGTTCCCGAATCTTCTTGTCAATGGGTCGGCGGGAATCGCCGTCGGTATGGCCACCAACATCCCTCCGCACAACATGCGGGAAGTCGCTGATGGAGTCCATTGGGCCCTGGATCATCCCGATGCGACGCGGGAGGAGCTTCTTGACGCCTTGATCGCCCGGATCAAGGGTCCGGATTTTCCGACCGGGGCCACCATTCTTGGACATCGCGGCATTGAAAAGGCCTATCGCACGGGTCGCGGTCTCATCACCATGCGGGCCGTCGTCAACACCGAGGAAATCCACGGCCGCATGTGCCTTGTGGTCACCGAGCTTCCCTATCAGGTCAATCCCGACCGGCTCGCCGCGTCCATCCGTGAGGCTGTCCGTGATGGGAAGATCCAGGGCATCGCGGATATGCGCGATGAGACCTCGGGACGCACGGGTCAGCGACTGGTGCTTGTTCTCAAAAGGGACGCTGTTCCGAAGGTCGTTCTCAACAACCTGTACAAGCACTCCCAGCTTCAGCAGACCTTCGGCGCGAACATGCTGGCTCTTGTGGACGGCGTTCCGCGCACGTTGAGTCTTGATGCCTTCATCCGTCACTGGGTATCCCACCAGCTTGAGGTCATCGACAGGCGGACTCGGTATCTCAAGCGCGAGGCGGAGGAACGCGATCATATCCTTCAGGGCTATCTCAAGGCCCTGGACATGATTGATGAGGTCATCGCCCTGATCAGACGGTCGCGTGACGTTGAGACGGCGCGTACCGGATTGATGGATCTTCTGGACGTGGACACCGTCCAGGCCGACGCGATTCTGGCCATGCAGCTGCGGCGGCTGGCGGCGCTGGAACGTCAGAAGATCATGGACGAGCATGAGGATCTCATGGTGAAGATCGCTGACTACGAGTCGATTCTTGCCAGCCCGGAGCGCCAGCGCACGATCGTTGGAGATGAGCTCGATGAGATCGTCGGTAAATATGGTGATGATCGTCGCACCCGCATCCTTCCGTTCTCCGGCGAGATGAGTGATGAGGACCTCATTGCTGAGGAGAATGTCGTCGTCACGGTGACGCGCTCCGGTTATGTCAAGCGCACCAAGGCGGACGAATACCGGTCGCAGCATCGTGGCGGCAAGGGGATCCGTGGAACAAAGCTTCGCGATGACGACATCGTGGATCATTTCTTCCTCACGTCCACGCACAACTGGCTTCTGTTCTTCACGAACACGGGACGGGTCTACCGCCTCAAGGCCTATGAGCTTCCGGAGGGATCGCGTGATTCCAAGGGGCAGCATGTCGCCAACCTTCTGCAGTTCGCTCCCGACGAGTCCATTCAGACGGTTCTGTCGATAGCCGACTACAATGCCGCTGACTATCTGGTGCTGGCCACCAAGACCGGAAAGGTCAAGAAGACCCGTCTTGCGGAGTATGATTCGCCGCGTCAGGGAGGTCTGATCGCGGTCCGGCTCACCGTCGGAGAGAATGGCGAACCCGATGAGTTGGTAGGTGCCGCGTTGTGCGATTCGGATGACGACATCATGCTGGTCTCACGTAATGGCATGAGTCTGAAATTCCGTGCCGATGACAGTCAGCTTCGGCCAATGGGACGGCAGACCGCCGGTGTGCAGGGTATGCGTTTCCGTGAGGGCGACAGCCTGCTGACGATGGATGTGGTGTCAGCCGACAGTGATCGTGATCTTCTGGTCGTCACCGATGAGGGATTCGCCAAGCGCACGGCCGTGGGGGAATACCGACTTCAGGGCCGCAACGGTTTTGGCGTCAAGGCCCTGCAGCTTGCCGAAGGCCGTGGAACTCTGGTCGGTGCCGTTATCGTGGGCGACGACGACCAGATTCTTGCGATCATGAGATCCGGCAAGGTGATACGCTCCGCCGTCAATGAGATCAAGCAGACGGGACGCGCCACCCAGGGAGTCACCTTGGCCAAGCCTGATGCCGGTGACCTTATCATTTCCATTGCCCGCAACGAGGAGACGGATGACGAGGATGACCCCGATGATTCGGTTTCCACTGATTCTTCGAAGGTTGATAGTGACGCGGCGACGGATTCCACCAATGGGGTCGACGGGGGTATCGTGGAGACTTCAGACGGGCAGGAGTAATCGTCTGTTTCAACTGATACCCTCTGTGTGGTGTCTATGTGGTGGACGACGAGACAGGGTAAGGAAGCAGGATGAGCGCATATGACGAAGATGATATGCCTGAGGCGGTCCGGTCGTCGATGAGTGGTGAGCATGCTGCCTCAAATGGCCGATCCATCAGATCGTCTGTGGATCATCAGGTGTTTCCGACCCAATCCCGTCAATCTCCGCGGTCCACGCCGACCGTCGCTCCCCGTCGTGCCCGGCGTGGAGCACCACGTGCCCGGCGCATGAGCCTTTCCTTGACCAAGGTCGATATATGGTCGATGGCGCGTGTCACGTTCCTTCTCTCCGTCGCCGGTGGAATCATTCAGATCGTTGCGGTGGCGGTGGTGTGGCTGGTTCTCAACGCCATGGGGCTGTTTTCGCAGATTGACCAGATCGTCTCCTCGACGGGATTGGATACCAGTTCGTTCAATCTGTCGGACGTGTTCTCCATGAGCACCATACTCAGTGCCGTCACGATATTCTCCGTTATGGAAGTCGTCCTCTTCACCATTCTCGCGGCGATCGGCGCTTTGCTCTACAACGTGGTCGCCGCTCTGGTGGGTGGAGTCCACGTGGTGCTTGGCGACGATTGATTCCTTCCCCGGGTTTTCGCCCGGGACACGTATCCTTGGAGAGGATGGTTTCCCACACCAGAGGAGGATACGATGATTGACGGTTTCAAGAAGTTCATTTCGCGCGGCAGCATGATTGACATGGCGGTTGGTGTCGTGATGGGCACCGCGGTCACTGCCGTGGTGACGTCGATTGTGAATAATTTCATCAATCCTCTGATCGCCATGATCTTCGGCAAACCCAATATGGATGGACTTCTGGCCTTCACTTTCAACAACGCGACAATTTCGTTCGGTGCCATTCTCAGTGCGGTGCTCAACTTCCTGTTGATCGCCGTCGCGGTCTATTTCTGCATTCTTGTGCCGATCAACAAGTTTCGTGACATGTCCGCCGCAATGTTGGCCAAGCGTGGTGTCGCCGCGTCCGAGGA
>NZ_CASEXV010000054.1 GCF_949292005.1 uncultured Bifidobacterium sp.
CTCCGTTCTCTCCGGTACGCACACGGGTGACGGAGTCCAACGGAGCGACCCACACCTTGCCGTCGCCGATGGTCCCCGTGCCCGCCGCCTTGACGATGGTGGAGACCAGGGTATCGGCATCGGCATCGTCCGCGAGAACCTCAATGCGGATCTTGGGAATCAGGTCGACGGTGTACTCGGCGCCGCGGTAGACCTCGGTATGGCCACGCTGACGGCCATACCCATTGGCCTCCGACACCGTGAGTCCGTGAACCCCCGCCGCGGATAGAGCCTGCTTGACGTCATCGAGCTTATGCGGCTGAATGATCGCTGTGATGAGCTTCATCTCACTTCACCTCCTTGATGACCGAGCTGGACATGCCAGCGAAATCGTAGGCACGCTCGCCCTGATCGACCAGATCGATGCCCGAGACCTCCTGCGCCTCGGTGACGCGCCATCCCATGGTCTTCTCCAATGCGAACGCGATGATCGCGGTGATAACCGCCGAGTAGGCGATGGCCACCAGGGCGATGATGATCTGCACCAACAGCTGCTTTCCGTCGCCGCCGGCGAACAGGCCGGTCCCCTCGGCGAAGAAGCCGATGAGGACGGTTCCTGTCAGACCTCCGACGCCGTGGACACCCACGACGTCAAGCGAGTCGTCATATCCAAGCTTGAACTTCAGACCACAGGCGAAGCAGCACAGAACACCGGCAATCGCCCCCAGAACCATGGACCATATCGGCGAGACGACATCGGCGGCGGGCGTGATGGCGACCAGACCGGCAACCATGCCCGAGGCCGCGCCCATGGCGGTGTAATGCCCGCTGCGGATCTTCTCGGTGAAGAGCCATGCCAAGGTCGCGGCCGACGTGGCCGCGGTGGTGGAGACCCACGCGTATCCGGCGGTGCCGTTGGCGCCGAAGGCCGAGCCCGCGTTGAATCCGAACCAGCCGAACCACAGAAGGAAGGCTCCCAGCATGACGAAGGGAACATTGTGCGGACGAATCGGCTCGGTGCCGAATCCCTTCCGCTTGCCGATGATCAGCACGATTACCAGTGCGGCGATTGCCGCGTTGATATGGACCACGGTGCCGCCTGCGAAATCATGCGCCGCTGCGCCAATCGCGGTGGAGATCGGACCCGTGCCGGAAAGCAGACCGCCGTTCCAGACCATATGGGCCATCGGCGCGTAGTCGAAGGTGATCCACAGAGCCACGAAAAGCATCCACGTGCTCATCTTGATGCGCTCGGCGAGGGCGCCCGAGATCAGGGCCACCGTGATCATGGCGAACGCCAGCTGGAAGGCCACATCGATGCTCACCGGGTATTTGTTCCCGTTCATCCCGGTGGCGGTCCAAACGCCGTCCTTGGCGACGACCGCGTCCTTGAGAAGGAACCCGGACGCGGGATCACCGAAGATGCCCCCGACGTCCTTGCCCGCATAGGCGATCGACCAGCCCCAGAACATCCATACGACACCCGTCACGGCGAGCGCACCCACCGATAGCATGAGCATGTTCAGCACAGCCTTGGCGCGGACCATTCCTCCGTAGAAGAACGCCACGCCGGGCGTCATCAGGAACACCAACGACGCGGATGTGAGAATCCATGCGGCATTTCCGGAGTCCATATCTACCTCCCTCTCTGACCTCGTTTTGCGAACGCCCTGTCCATGGCGGACGGGGTTCCCAGTGGCCCCTTCTATCTCCTCCGCACCCATCCACGACGTGAATAAGGATGCACAAGGCCAACAATGCACATGCAAAGCCACCAGAGTTTTCAAAACGTTACATCATGTTACGAACACGTTACCCGCGTCTAGGACAGCAGGCCATCGACGAAGCCCGCGGGGTCGAAAACAGCCAGATCGTCCGGCCCCTCGCCCAGCCCCACAAGTTTGACGGGAACGTGCAGCTCGTTCTGAACCGACACGACGATTCCACCCTTCGCCGACCCATCCAGCTTGGTGAGCACAACGCCCGTGACGCCTATCGCCTCGGCGAAGACACGCGCCTGGGTCAGGCCGTTCTGTCCCGTGGTGGCGTCAAGCACAAGGAGAACCTCCGCCACCGGCACGCGCTTCTCGATGACTCGCCTGATCTTGCCCAGCTCGTCCATCAGGTTCGACTTGTTCTGCAGACGACCGGCGGTGTCGACGATCAGCACGTCGGAGCCCTGCGCGAGGGCCTTGTCGGCGGCGTCGAAGGCCACAGATGCGGGATCCGCGCCATCCTTCTCGGAACGCACGACGGGAACCCCGACTTTGGCGCCCCATGTTTGGAGCTGGTCGGCTGCGGCGGCGCGGAACGTGTCCGCAGCGGCCATCATAACCGTTTTGCCTTCGGCCACGAGAAGCCGTGCGAGCTTGCCCGCCGTTGTGGTCTTGCCCGTCCCATTGACTCCCACCATGATGATGACGGATGGCTTGGTGGCATCGGGCCTGACCGCGTTGAGCCGTCGATCCACCCCCTCCCCGACGACATCCAGAAGACGGGCGCGCAAAGCCTCGCGGACCTGCCCGGGGTCGCTCGTCCCGGTGACGCGGGCGTCGGAGCGGAGACCCTCCACCAAGGTCTCGGTCGCCTCCGCGCCGACATCGGCCATCAGCAGAGTGTCCTCGACATCCTCCCAGTCCTGCGCCGAAAGATTGTCGCGGGTGAGGATGGAGAACAGGGTGCGTCCGATCGGATTCGACGTGGAGGAAAGACGCGCGCGCAGACGGGTCCACCGGGAGGACGAGGATTCGGGGCTCTCCCTCGTCCGCGTGCCCGATGCCGCAGCAACGCCAGACGTACCGGGCGCCGGCAGCGGCTGAATCCCCGATGGCTCATCCTTCAGGGAACCTATGATCTCCGGAGCGCGGTCCGAGGACCTGGCTACGGACGGTGCAGTCGACGGGGACGTGGGGCCGTCTTCAGCAACCGTTTTCGCAGGAACGTCTTCGGACGCGACATTCTCTTCACCACGGCGGCCGCGGGTTGCGCTCCTCCACCGGGCCACCACCACACCAACAACAATGGCGATGACCACCAGAGCCGCGACGACGGCATAAACAACGACAGTTGAGTCTGACATACATCCAGACTAAGAGGGCAAACGGACGAGCGCCACATCCGCGGACGTCCATCCCCCCGGCGTGCCACACTGGAGTCATGGCCAACGCATCGAGGATGACATCCTATCAACGGCGCGAGCAGCTCATCGCCGTCGGACGCGCGCTTTTCGCCTCGAAGGGATTCGAAGCGGTGAGCGTGGAGGAGATTGCCGCGAACGCCAAGGTGAGCAAGCCCATCGTGTATGAGCACTTCGGAGGCAAGGAAGGGCTGTACGCGGTGGTCGTCGACAGGGAGATGCGCTCCCTGACCGACGCTCTGGCGGGATCGCTGTCCGATACTGACGCCCCGCCCCGTCAGATCGTCGAGCGTGCGGCCCTGGCTCTACTCACTTATATAGAGGAAAACACGGAAGGGTTTCAGGTTCTCGTCAGGGATTCGCCCAGCACGGACCCGGCGGGATCTTTCAGCTCGCTGCTTGGGGATGTGAGCGTCAGAGTCGAGCAGATTCTGTCCCAATGGTTCCGACGACAGCATCTTCCCGCCAAAGGCGCCCCCTACTACGCACAAATGCTTGTGGGGCTGACGGTCTTCACGGGCCAGTACTGGGCGAATCAGCGCAAGGTGAGCAAGGAGCAGCTGGCGGCGCACATTGTCAATCTGGCATGGCATGGACTCTCACGGCTGGAAGCCAAGCCGGAGCTGCGATATGAGGGCGCGAAGGCTCGAAAGCTTCAGGAGAAGCGTCCCGCCGCCCCGACGGATGAGGAATCGCATACGACGGTGGACGCGGAACCCCGCGCGGACACGGACACGACCCCAGGCGCGGAACCCACCGGCACTGGCCCTACCGAAGAGTCACAGGACATGCTAGGTTAGGTGCCGACAGGACGTGGGAAACGGGCCAGATCGACAGCCACGACCGGACGGGCGCGATCACGCGTCCCGCCGTCACGAACCGGACGTCAA
>NZ_CASEXV010000055.1 GCF_949292005.1 uncultured Bifidobacterium sp.
GCCCGTCATGGCCGCCGTCGCCCTGCTCGTCAAGGCCGAGGACGGCGGCCCGGTCATCTACCGGCAGCGGCGGATCGGCCTGTACGGCAGGCCCTTCACCCTCTACAAGTTCCGCTCCATGCGCGTCGACGCCGACAAGATGGTCCAGCAGCTGGCGGAGGAGAACGGCATCGAGGACCACCTCCTGTTCAAATTGCACGACGATCCGCGCGTCACGAGGATCGGGAGGCTCATCCGCAAGACGTCGCTGGACGAGTTCCCCCAGTTCCTCAACGTGCTCATGGGCAGCATGAGCCTGGTCGGCCCCCGGCCCCCGCTGCCATGCGAGGTGGCCCGATACAATTCCCTGTACTCCACGCGCCTGTTGGTCAAGCCCGGCATCACCGGCCTGTGGCAGGTGTCGGGGCGCAGCGACCTCAGCCAGGAGGAGTCCGAGCGGCTCGACGTGTCCTACGTCGAACGATGGTCGATCAACGGCGACATCGCCATCCTCCTCAAGACCGTCAGCGCCGTGGTCAAAGGCACCGGATCCTACTGAACAGCATCCCGTCAACCGGGGAGCATGTCGGCTGTATGGATGGCCGTTTCCACATCCAGTTACGACCGTATTACCAATGAATCTCGCACATCACTTTTCCAGATCCTCCCCATGAGCTATGCTTAATCTCGTATCAGCCATGGGGGACGATTCGTCGGACCAGTCCACGGGGAATGGCGATAACCGAGGAGAAGGTAAAATGACAAACGTGAAAAAATCATTGATAGCGCTTTTCAGTGCGATTGCGGCCGTGCTTGCTCTCGGTATGGGAGCGTCGTCGGCCTTCGCTGAGGATTATGGAGCCACGGTCACCGCCACGGGCAACACCGTCGCCTTCACGATTCCCAGTGGGACTTTCGATTCCGGCTCGGACATCATCCTGTCCTGGACAGACACGAACATCTCGACCATCCTTAAGGCCGGAAGCGTCGCCTATCAGGCGGACGACAACGGTGGGTTCTCCGGCAAGGTCGTATTCTCATCAGCTGTGACGGAAAGCACCACCATCGTGGCCACCGGCACGAAGGACGGTTCACAGGTCGAGTACACCATCAAGGTGCTTCCCACCGCGACCGGCGAAGGCACAGGAACCACCACTACCACGGACGACCAGTCGGGTACGACGGCCACAACCACAGCCAGCACCGGTGCGACGGTTCTTCCCATCGTTGGAGGCATCGTTCTTCTCGCCGTCGCGGCCATCGCGATCCTCCTGCTCCGCAAGAAGACCAGCCGCTGAGTCTTCAGCAGAGCAGAGTCGCCATACTCTCACAGTCATATTGACGAACGGCCCTCCCGGACAACGCGCCGGGAGGGCCGTTCCCACTTATGGGCGAGGCAATCTACTGACGTCATGAGAGTCTGGTGTCATGAGAATTCTCTTCATCTGCACGGGCAACATCTGCCGATCACCCATGGCCGAACTGTTCGCCAGAAAAATCATGGCGGACACACCGGATGTCATCGTCGACAGCGCGGGAATTCGGGGGTTGCCTGGGCATCCCATTGACTCGACAGCCGCGTCTCTCCTCAAACGTGACGGCATACACGTTGAGGACTTCCGATCAAAACGAGTCGACGGCACGATCGTTCACCAAGCGGATCTCATTCTCTGCTTCGCCCGCAACCACCGTTCCGAGATCGCCATCCAATATCCCACAGCCCTGAAAAAATCCTTCCTTCTCGACGAGTACACCGCATTGGCCGACTACCACCAGAGGAACACCATGATCGACGCACGGTCATCAACAGCGGACAACCTACACGACATCATGGAGAACGCGACCATGATCAAACCACTGATCCCCACCGCACAGGACATCAAAGACCCCCACGGACTCTCCCTTGAAACATTCACGCAAGTTTACGACCACATAAAAGCCGATCTCACGCAAATCGCCCGCATCTCCAAAGCCGCGCAGGCAGGCCGGTAGACACACGGACACTCCCCTGCACCCGAGGATTGCTCTTAGCTTTTATGGGATCCACGGGACATTGTGGACTTTCTGCCGCTTTTACCGCTTTTACCGCTTCTACCACCGGATGACGTCGAGGAATCATCGTCATAATAGTAGTTGCCGTAGTAACCATTGGATTTGCGGTTGTCCTTGGCATAGTTGAACACAAAACCAGTAATCGGAACATCCAGATTCGACAGCTGCGTCGACACATCCTTCAACTCACGCTTGCTGGTCATATCACGCCCGGACACCATAAGGACCCCCCGGCCGATGGAACCGAACAGGGCGGCCTCATCAGCCACAACCATCGGAGCCGTGTCAATGACGACATAATCGTACTGGAGAAGGGCCTGACGCAGCAGCGCAAACATCGTGGGAGAGTTCAACAGCACCGAGGCGTTCGGCGGCTTCGGCCCGGCGAGCATCACGTGGAAATTGGGCTTCCAGTAGCGTTCCACAACATCCTTCACGTCGGCCTGTCCGGAAAGGACATGGGTCAGGCCCGCCCCACCCTCAAGATCCAGCTTGGCCGCGACCGACGGATGGCGTAGATCGGCGTCGATGAGAAGAACACGTGAGCCCGTCTCCGCGAAGGCCGCGGCGATATTGACCGCGCAGGTCGTCTTCCCCTCATTCGGCCCCACCGCGCCGACCACAACCAGCCGGGAGTGCGTCCCCTCCACAGGAGCGGTGAAGGACAGATTCGTTCTGATGCGGCGAAACTCCTCGGCAAGCGACCCGCTGGGAGTCGAGATGACAATCGGAGTGGAGTCATTAAGCGCGTCGTTGCGTGGAACACGGCCGACAATCGGAGCCTCCACGATGTCCTGAAGATCACGCGCGTCCTCAATCCGAGGCGCCAAAAGATCTTTGAGCAAGGCGGCGACTATCCCGAAAACAATACCCAGAAGAATGCCCACCATCATGTACAAATTGACTTTGGGGGAACTCGGCGACTGCGGAACCGTCGCCTGCTGCACCACCGAAAGCTTCACGGGAGACTTCTCGTCCTGGCTGTACAGGCTGTTCTCCACCACGTCACTGAGAGACGTCGCCACGGCGTTCGCCACCGACGCCGCGCGACTGGCATCCCCATCCTGGACGGTGATATTGATGAATGCCGTGTCACTGGGGTTCGTCACGGAAATCGTGGACGCCAGCGCACTCACCGTCGTATTCAGCCCCAAATCCGAGATCACCGGCTGCAGAACCGATTCAGTCGTGGCCAAAGTCGGATACGATTTGATCTGGTTGGAAATGTACGTGCTCACACTAGTGATGCTCGAAATGTCGTCGGTCCCCGCGGCGGTGCTGCTGTATGTGACGAACACCTCGGCAGTGGCCGAATATTTCGTCGGGCTCAACATAGTGAACGCTCCCGCGCCCACGACCACCAAGGCGAACGTCACCAAAGCCGTGACCATGTGCTTGCGGATGACCTGAAGAAGATCGGACAGAGACACGGTCCCATCCCGGTCATCATCCTTCCCCTCCCGTAGCTGGAACTTCGACGTCGTCTCTTCCCGCTGCTCGGTCTCCACGCGACAATCCTCCTCCAATGGCACCACATTCGGCGCACCCGTCACCACACATGCTCAGCCCATACTAGCAACCATACTAGCAACGCCGTCCCACGAAAATGGTCAGTCCGTCCTTCCGGGGATCTGAGGCGTCTGGCGCAGGGTCAGAGGGGCCGCAATTCCCGGGGCCGATTGGACATGACAGACGATCGTCATGCTCTCCCCCGGTTTCAGTGTTATGGACCGTCCACCGACGGTCAGACCGTCATGAAGGCTGACGATGTCGAAGCCTTTGCCGTCGGACATGGTCCAGTTGACAAGACGCCC
>NZ_CASEXV010000056.1 GCF_949292005.1 uncultured Bifidobacterium sp.
CAGCGCGGACAGCCCCCATGCGGTGTTGTTGAGGGCGAGGACGTTCGCCCGTCGTGAGTAGTCGTACAGGTCGGCGATGATCGTGAAGGTCAGCGGCATGACGGCGCCGGCGCCGATTCCCTGGACGGCCCGGGCCAGAACGAGCAGCAGTATGTGCGGCGCCAGTCCGCTGAGCAGCGTACCGACGGTGAAGATGACGACGCCCCAGAGGAAGACGCCGCGTCGTCCGACGGTGTCGGCCAGCTTTCCGAACACGGGCGTGGCGATGGCGGCCGTGAGCATGTAGGCGCTCATGATCCAGCTCTGGTATTCCAGACCATGCAGGCTGCTGATGATCGACGGCAGCGCCGTCGTCACGATGGTGACCTCGACGGAGGTCATGAAGGTGGCGATGAACACCGCCGCCATCGTCAGGACCCGATTGCTGGATTGATCAATCGGAACCAGCTCGTTGTCTGTGATCTTCTCGTTCGTGATGTCGGTGCCCGTGATGTCGTGTCGTTTTCGCTTCATTCGTTCCTATCGCCATGGTTCGGTCCATGACGATTATCATGGACCGGTCGGACCGAGGGTTGTCGGTGGTGCGCGACGATTTGTTGGTGGTGGAGTGGGACTTCCGGGGGATTGACGCTCCGGGAAACAACGGTCCTCCGCACCAAGGTCATGAGGGCGTTGTCGCATCCCGGACGATTCCGCGGTTGGACGAGTGTCCTACGACGGAATCGTTTCCTTTGCTCTGTTCCGGGCCCCCAGGGATCCTTCCATCCGACCGATGCTTCTCCTCTTATCCTCCCGATCCGGCGCGGATGCCGTTATCGACTCGTGGCATGGCCTCTTCCCCGAAAGTAGTGCCACGAGTCATCATTTTTAGTCATCGGTTTACCAGGGCGTCGCATCCTCATCCGTTTGATGATTCATCATTGCTGGAGCAGACAGATGTCCGTCAGTGGCGACGCTTCGAGAAACGACGGGAAATGGTTCGCAAAACCACTCCTGTCATCGTCATCAGGACAGTCACGGTGGCGATGGAGACCACTGTCGTACCCGTCGCGCTCAGGGACTCCTCGGGAGATTCATTGGATTGCGCCTGTGATGGCTGACCTTGCGAAGCTGCGTTGCTCGACGATTCCGATCCGCTGGATGCCGTTGCCGAAGTCCCGGAGGATGGTCGCGAATTCTGAACCCCTGTTCCCGTGTTGGTGTTTGTCGAACTGCCAGACGGCTGTCGAGCCGCAACCTTCACCGTCGACACCCCACTGACGGCGGTGTCGGAGCCGCTGGTGGAATCCTCCGCGGCTTCGGAGTATTCGCCCCTGACGACGGCGTACCAGCCCTGGGTGCCGGTCGGGGCATTCGTCCAGGTCAGCGTCGCCGTGCGGGTCGTCGACGACAGCGAACGGTTGCTGGCAAGTGCCTTGGTCCTCGTCGCATTGACGGTCACCGTCCCGATGATGCTTGCCTTACCACCGCGCAGGTCGGTGTCGAAGGAGTCTGTCGTCAGCGTTTTCTGCCGGCCCGAGGATGTCACGGGCTTGATTCCCAGCTGCGTGAGGTCGATGGTGAACTCCTCGTCTGACGGGGTGAAGTCGGACGATTCGACGGTCTGCGAACCGTACTTGCCGAGCGACGGTGAATAAGTGCGCACCTGCATGGTGGCATTGGCGGTGTTGATATGCATCAGACGGATGAAGCCCATGCCGCCCTCCGACATCGCCTGGTAGTCGAACAGCAGATTGACGACGTTGCGGTCCGCGACGCCGTCGCCGTCCATGTCGATCTTCGACACGGTCTTCTGCGCGCTGTGGTAGTGCCCGGACAGCACCATCTTCACGTTGGCGTTGGGGACGACCACGCGTTTGTAGACCTCCTGGGGGACGAGGCCCAGTCCTCCGGAGGCGAGCAGGTACTCATGGAAGTCGAGGATCGCGATGCGGTTCGAGTACTTCTTGAGGACCTGGTTCATCCAGTCGATCTCGCTGCGGCCAGGCCCGCCTGGGTCGTAGTGCCCTGTGAGACCGTGACGTTCCCGGCCGTCGTGGTCGCCCGCGACCCCTTGTAGAAGGTGACGGTCAGGGGGTCGTCGTCATGGTCGCCACGCCGATGATGTATGACGCCATGGGAATGGAGGGGATGCTCCACGCGATGGGATGGCTGGCCATGATCGTGGGATTGCCCGCCGTGCTCCTGCTGCGCGAGAGGCCCGACAGACCGGCGGGACCTGGTGCTGACGAAACCGGAGGCTTCTCCATGCGGGATGCGTGGGGGTTGCGTCGGAACCATAATTTCGTGATTCTGCTGCTCATCGTCATGATCTCGTTGGGAGCCTTCAACGCCGTGCTCACCTGCCTGTCCGACATGCTTCTGGCACGGGGCATCGATTCCGAAAGGGCCGGGGTGGTCGGTGCGGTGGTCATCGTCGCCGGCATCGTGGGCGGGGTGGTCTACCCGCTTCTGTCGGACAGGGCCGGACGGCGGCGCCCGTTCATCATTCTGGCGACGGTGGCGTCCCTCCCGTCGTTGGCCGGACTGTTCTTCCTCGGGTCGTATCCGGTGCTGCTGGTTTGCGCCGCGGTCGCGGTAGACGCGAGACGTTCTGACTCACAGCGATGTCCCCATGTGCCTCTACTGATGGAATGGTCACTAGCGTGGTTCCGATGGAGATTCCACGGTCGATTACCATTTACGCCTTGGCTGGCGTTTCCATTGATGTAGGGAGAGGGATGCTCGCGCTGTATTACGCGGATCTTAAACGGGAGCTGTTGTCGGTCAGAAGTCTGATCACCATCGCTCTGATGGTTTGGGTCGCCATAGGGATGTCAAAAATTTCCGGCGCTTTGGGAGGCGGCGCCGGTCTGCAGATGTCCAGCCTGTTGGCCATCTACGCCTTTTTCGCGCCGTTTTTTGTGGGGCTGGTCTTCTCCGGCATCTTCGCTTATGACATGGAGACGCAGGCGATCCGCTATGTGCTTCCTTTTATGAGGCGTGCGCAGATCTTCGCGGCGAAGTATCTGGCCATCATCACCTATTTCCTCGTGGTTGTGGTGGTCTCATTGGTCGTCGTGGCGGTGTCGGGGCATCGGATCGAGTTCGATGGGCGTTCTCTGCTTGTTCTGGTGCTGAGCTATATGTACTGCGCCGCGTTGACCTGTCTGGTGTCGATTGTGTTGGGCAGACAGCGTCCGGCGATGTTCGTGTCGTTGGTGCTCGGCGCGTGCCTTCCCGCGTTGGGTGTCATGGCGGCGATATGGTCCGCAAAACCCGTGTGGAAGGTTGTCGGATATCTGCTGCCGTTCGACTATTTCGATCTCCCCGTTTCGCATGCTGCCATCCTCGCTGTGATCGTGGTGGTGCTATCCGCCACGGGACTGGTTCTTTTCGACCGGAAGGACCTGTGACATGCTGAAAATTGACTCGCTAAGCAAATCATTCGGATCGAAAACCGCTTTGTCCGACGTGTCGTTGACCGCCGAGGACGGAAGGATCACGGCGCTGGTCGGAGCCAATGGCGCTGGGAAGTCCACGCTGATCGGTGTCGTCTGCGGATATTTCCGTGCCACCAGCGGTGTGGTGACCAAGGGAGATTTTTCGGTGATGCCGGACGCGGAGTCGCTGTACCGGGAGATGAGCGGCAAGCAGTTCCTGTCGTTCATTGCCGGCGTCAAGCATGCTTCCGACTCTTCGCAGTATTGGCATCAGCTGGCGGTGCGACTGGGCATCGCCGACCAGCTGTCGAAGAAGATCAAATCGTATTCCTTCGGGATGAAGAAGAAGATCGCCTTCATTCAGGCGTGCATCGGAAACTATGACACGTATCTGTTCGACGAGCCGACATCCGGCGTGGATGTGCAGTCCAGTCTCGTCATGCTCACGATAATCGAGGAGCTCAAGGATCGGGGAGCCGCTGTTCTTCTGACCTCCCACAATATGGACGAGCTGCAGAGGATAAGCGATTACGTCTACTACATCGATCACGGTCGGATCACGTCGTCGGGAACGGTGTCGGATCTTATCGCCGAGGCGGACGCGCGTGATGAGGATGTGCGCTACATCATCGAGGTGGATTCAGACTATCGGCGTGCCATGATGGACTATCTGGCTCAGGCTCCCGAGGCCGCTGGTCTGCGGGCGGAGGAATGTGACAGGGGTGTGATGATCAGGGCGCATGAGGAGTTCCCGGTCACCGCGCTGCTGAAGGGAATGCTGAACAGCGGACTGCCCGTCACCGGATTCTGGAGGCAGAAGGCGACTTTGGAGAAGGCGCTTTTCGGAAGCGACACCGCATCCGCGGGACAGGTCGATAACCCTGCGAGGTAGCAAAACCGTCCTGGAGGGCCTGCTTGGGGCCTCCCGGACGACATCCTGTCGGGGCCATCCCGGCGGCGTCCTGTCTGTTCTCCGCGACTGGCACTCCGCAAACGTTTTCTGCATATTTCACGGGGCGGCGCCACCAGTATGATGACGCCGCCCCGTGATTCGGTATGACGTGAGATTCGGTATGACGCTATTCGATTATGACGTCCTCCGCCTTGATGTCGCTGGTGAACGACGGCGCGAGCTCCGTCTCATACGCCTTCTTGAAGAATCCCGCGGTGGTCAGCTTCTTGATCTCCTTGTTCGTCCAGTTGAGAAGACTGGCGTTGCCTTTGCGCACCGCGGGCGCGATGGTCGACTCGTCGCCGAGCTTCTTGATTCCCACGGTGTAACCGGAATTGTCCTTCGCCCAGGCGTACAGGTAGGTGTTGTCGTCGGCGAGGGCGGCGACGCGGCCGTCCTTGAAGGCTTGGAACTGCTGGGTTTTGGAATCGTATTTCTTCAGTTCGACGTTCGGATAGTTCTGCGTGAAGTAGGTTTCCGCGGTGGTTCCCTTGGTTACGGCCAGCGTTTTTCCCTCAAGCTGCTTCGCGCTGGTGATCGTCGCGGTGGTGGGGGATACCACGCCGATCGACACCTTCATGTAGGGGCTGGCGAAATCGACGACCTCCTTGCGCTCGTCGGTGACGGTGAAGTTCGCCAGAACCAGATCGACCTTGTTTGATTTGAGGGAGTCGACACGGCCGTCGGCGTTGACCTGCACCCAGGTGACCTTGACGCCGAGATCCTTGGCGATCCGCTTGCCCAGCGCCACGTCATAGCCGGCCCGGGCGCCGCTGTTCTTCACATAGCCGTAGGGTGGCAGATCGCCGAAGGTGGCGATGCGGATGGTCCCGGCCGTTTTTATCTGCGCGACGGTCGATCCCTGCTGCGTGCTGCTGGAGGACGACGATCCGCAGGCGGCGAGCGATGCGATGGTCGCGACGGCAAGCGCTCCTGCGAGGATCCTCTTGATGGTGGTCATGGTTTCTGTACCTTCTTCTCTTCTTTTCTTCTCTTTTGGGTTTATGGGGTGCACGGGTTTACGGGCTGACGGATCTCGGATCTCGGTTCAGATTTCAGTGATGGGGGCCATGCTCTCGAGAAAACGTCGGGCACGGTCCGTCCGGGGGCTGGTGAAGAAGTCGCGGGCCGACCCGCGTTCGAGTATCTCCCCGTTGTCGAGGAACATCACCGTGTCGGCGACCCGTCGGGCGAATTCCATCTCGTGAGTCACGACGATCATGGTCATATGCCGCCGGGCAAGCCGCAGCATGAGCTCAAGCACCTCGCGGACCATCTCGGGATCCAGTGACGCGGTGACCTCGTCGAAAAGCATCAGACGGGGGTTCATGGCAAGCGCCCGCACGATGGCGATGCGCTGTTTCTGACCTCCTGACAGTTCGCGCGGATAGGCGTTCCGGTATTCCGTGAGACGCACGTCCTTCAGCAGCGCGTCCATCTGCCGCTCGACGTCGGCCTTCGGCCTTTTCTGCACTTTGAGGGGCGCGAGGCGGATGTTGTCGGCGACGGTGAGGTTGGGGAAGAGGTCGTAGCTCTGGAACACCATGCCGATGGAGTTGCGCAGACGCCGCCATTCCTTTTCGCTGGACGTGTCGACGGGGGAGCCGTCGAAGATGATGTCGCCTCCCTGGATCGTCTCCAAGCCGTTGAGGCAGCGGATGAGCGTCGATTTTCCCGATCCGGATGGTCCGAGAAGCACAACCACATGACCTTGCGGAACGTCGAAGCTCACGTCGCGAAGAACCTCATGATCGCCGTACGACTTCTTGAGATGACGAACGGACAGCAGGACGTTCGGCTCGGTGGTCGCTGCTGTGTTTTCCGTGGCGTCGGTGACTGCCATGCTGTCCGTCAGGGGTGAATCAGCCATTGTTGCGCTCCTTGGCTCGACGCTCCAGAGTCTGTGCGAGTCTGGCGAGAGGCCAGCAGACGATGAAGTACAGAAGGAATATGAATCCGTAGACCCAGAAGGCGGCGTCCGGATGCGCCATCCTGTTCGTCTCCATGATCTGCTGCCCCACGGTCACCACGTCGATCACGCTGATCAGCAGAAGCAGGGAGGTGGTTTTGATGACTCGGGTCGCGAGGTTGATGGTCGCGGGAATCATGAGGTTGATCGACTGGGGGAGCCTCACGTGCCAGAGCAGCTGCAGGCCGTTCATGCCGAGGGCCTTGCCTGCGTCGATCTGATGGTCGGGAACGGAGACGAGTCCGCCGCGGACCGTGTCGCTGGTCTCGGCGGACACCCACAGGCCGAAGGCGATGACCGCGACCGTGGATCCGGACACCTGGACGTTGAACTCGGCGGGAAGAATGTAGTAGGCGAGGAACAGGAGCACCAGTGTGGGAATGATTCTGAAGCATTCGAGATAAACCTTCAGAACCGCCCGCACAAGACGGCTCGGCATGATTCGCAAGGCGCCGAGAACGACTCCCAGCGGGACGCCGACGAGAAGCGCGAGTCCGGCGATGCTGATCGACGTCCACAGCCCGCCCAGCAGGCGCGTGAGATTGTCTCCGGCGAGGATCACATCAATGCCGGGTCCGGTGGGGCCGGCCAGCGTCAGAACATCAGACAGTGCGGAAAGAGGCACGGCGCACTCTCCTTTCCAACCACGTCAGCACGAGGGACAGCGGGATGAGGATGATCGCATAGGCGGTGACGAGCTCAAGCAGATACTCGTTCGTGTGGTAATACATGCCGATGAGGTCGCGGGCCGTGTTCGTCAGTTCCGGAACGGCGATGACGGTGAACACCGACGTCTCCTTGATGATGAAGATGGCGTTGGCGGCGATGGCCGGCACACTGCGCGTGAGCCCCTGAGGCAGGGTGACGTAACGGATCATCTGCGGGATGGAGAGCCCCAGCGCTCGCGCCGATTCCGTCTGCACATGGGGGATGCCGCTGAACCCACCCTGGAACGCGCCGGACATGTAGGCGGCTCCAAGAATGGACATGCCCAGGACGGCGCACAGCTCCGCGCTGAGTTTCACGCCGACCGACGGCAGCCCGTAGTACAGGAAGAACAGTTGGATAAGCAGCGGGGTGTTACGGAAAAGCTCTTCCATGGCGGCGCTGATCTGTGACAGGACGGGCACGCGGTATTCGCGGCATAGGGCCATGACCAGACCAAGAATGGTCGCAAGCACGATGCTGATGGCCGACAGGCGCAGCGTGACCACGAAGGCGCGCCGGAACAGCGGCAGGCTTTCGGTGATGACACTCCAGTCCATATCTCTCCATTTCCTCGTCCTTGGGCGGTCGGCCGGTTGCCGGCTCCGGGCGTGGCTCGCTCGGAGCCGCTCGGAGCCGCCCGGACTTGCCCGGACTTGCCCGGATCCTGCGGCCAATGTCGCAGCATGATCCGCATGAGCCCGTCGCGCGGCAACGGGCGGCAACGGTGACCGGTTCCCGGAGCGCTCCTCAGTAAGATTAATGGCTTCGGGAGACCTGTGGTGACGGATGGGTGCACGGACGGGTGGACGGACGTGAGCCTCAGGTATGGCTTTGCGTGCGCCGGCGCGTTAGTCTGGTGAGGATGAGTGGCAATGGTGGCGGTACGCATATGACGGCAAGGCAACGGATCCGGCTGTGGACGTCGAATCAGCCAGGCGCATGGGTGATGGTGCTTTCCCCCGCGGTTGCCGGGGTGGTCATCGGCGGGCCCACATGGCGCAACCTTTGGCTGCTGCTCGCCTGGGCGCTGTGCTATTGCTTCCAGTTCACCGCCTCGCGCTGGCTGCTCTCCCGCCGCGTGGGGCGATACCTGCCGCCGGCGCTGGTGTATGGAACGCTTGTGGCGCTGGTCGGTGTGCCACTGGTCGTCGCCATCCCATCGGTGCTGTGGTGGGCGCCGTTGTTTGCGGCACTCGCGGGGCTGAGCCTGCTGGCGGCCTGGCGGCGTCAGGAACGGTCATGGTGGGCCAACGCGGTGGACGTGCTTGCCTCGGGGACGATGTGCCTTATCGCTGTCTCATTGGGTGTCGGGGGCAACGGCGTCCTGCTGCCGCAAGCCGGCCTGGTCGCGGCAGCCGCCTTTATGCTGACGCAATACGGCTCCGTGCTGTTCGTCAAAACCATGATTCGGGAGTTTGGCCATCATGGGTATTACGCGATCTCGGTGGTGTGGCATGTCGCGTTGGTGCCTTTGGGTATTTGGCTGGGGCCCGCCACAGGTGCCGCGGCGGTCGCGTTGCTCATCAGAGCCGCGATTCTGCCCCGTCGTGACAAGCGTCTCAA
>NZ_CASEXV010000057.1 GCF_949292005.1 uncultured Bifidobacterium sp.
TCCGGATGCGCTTGTATTGTCCGAACAGATAGCCGATCTCGCGTCCTCCCACGCCGATGTCGCCTGCGGGAACGTCGGTGAAGGGACCGATGTGACGTTGCAGCTCCGTCATGAACGCCTGGCAGAAGCGCATCACCTCGCCGTCGGATTTGCCTTTGGGGTCGAAGTCGGATCCTCCCTTGCCGCCGCCCATGGGCAGGCCGGTCAGGGAGTTCTTGAAGGTCTGCTCGAAACCGAGGAATTTGATGATCGACTGGTTGACCGAGGGGTGGAACCGCAGCCCGCCCTTGTATGGCCCCAGCGCCGAACTGAACTGCACGCGGTATCCACGGTTGACCCGCACATGTCCGGCGTCGTCCGTCCACGCCACGCGGAACTGCACCAGACGTTCCGGTTCGGCGATGCGCTCGAGCACTCCGGCATCGCGGAATTCGGGATGCTCGCGTATGACGGGCTCCACCGATGCGAATACCTCGTTGACGGCCTGAAGGAACTCAGGCTCGTCGCCGTTGCGCCGCAGAACCTCATCGTAGGCATGCTGTGTGTATTCGTCAGTAAACATGATGTCCTCCAAGATCTGCCCCCCTGCGGCAACTGTCTTCATCCACGCCTTCCTCTACGAAGTACGTGGTCGTTCGATGGTTTGTGACCATGGAACCGCGCTTTATCCTACATCCTTGTTCGATTATGGTGTATTCGATTCTCGTCGAATACGTTGTACGAGCAGATTCCACGATGGGAAATGACGCAGGGGAAGTGATGACGCAGCGAAGGAGAGTGTGCAGGGAGGAGAGTGTGCAGAGGGAAGAAAGAGAGGCCGTCCGCATTCCAGCGTCGCTTGCGTGGAATCCGACGTCACATGCGGAGACCGACATGTGACGGAGCCGGTGGTGGTCTTCGGGTTACGTGGAGACGCGTGGGTCACCTCTGACCGGTGGCTCGATGCGTTTCGCGATTATCGGATGCGTGACCGGCGGATGCGCTGTGCTCGCACGAGCCGGCCGCGATGGCCGGAAGTCCGCGAAACGAAAGCGTGGATGGTTAAACGAAAGAGGAGGGGAATTATCATGAGTTCTGATCCGTCGATTGCTCAGGGTCCCGGCGCGGGCACCCGCAACGCCGACTTCGTCCCCAGGATGATAGCCGAATGCCTTGCACGCTTCTTCTTGTCGCAGGGGGAGTGGGAACGGCGATTTTCAACGCCACGTTCCCCAGCGCTGACAACAATCTTGTCGGCGTGGGCCATCTGGGCGTCGCCTTGGCATTCGGTCTGACGGTCGTGGTGGGCGCCTACGCGTTCGGACCGATGTCGGGCGGGCATTTCAATCCGGCCATCACGCTGGGTCTTGCCGCCGCGGGACGGTTCCCGTGGAGGGAGACAGCCGGTTATATCGTGGCGCAGATCGTCGGGGGCGTTCTTGGTTCATCCCTGATCGCGTTGATCGCGTCATCCAACTCGAGTTTCTTTGCGGCAGCGCGTAAAAGCGGCTTCGCCTCGAACGGATACGGCGCACACTCTCCTGGAGGGTTCGGCATCGGCGGTGCCATTGCGGTCGAAGTGGTGTTCACCGCGATTTTCGTGCTCGTCGTCCTGGGAACGACCGCCCGGATCGGCGCCGTCGGGTTCGCTCCCCTGGCCATCGGCCTGACGTTGACGCTGATCCATCTCATCACCATTCCGATCGACAACA
>NZ_CASEXV010000058.1 GCF_949292005.1 uncultured Bifidobacterium sp.
CACAAGCCACGCCTGGGGCGCCCACCCCCCACTACCCCCCTCTCTCACGCCGCCCCTACACGCCGCTCTGCCGCCCTCGCAATGATGGGCGTCGCTTCGACCGTCGTGATGACCGTCGTGATGACAGGCGTGATGGGGATCGTCGTGACGATCGCCGTCAGAGGTCGGGTGGCTATGGCCGTGACGACCGTCGTGGCGGGGACCGCGACCATCGTGACTTCCGGGGCCCGCGCCGGGACGGCGACCATGGGTCGTTCCGCCGCGACGATGCTCCGCGCCGCAACTCGGATGGCACGATATCCTTCCCGTCTCAGAATCCATACACGGATCGGCGCCCTGGCGAGCCACGCATGCCCAAAGGGCTTGAATGGGCCATGCTGTCGAAGGACGAGCGTGAGCGTCTGAGGGGATTATCCAAGGAGCACGCCGAGAACGTGGGACTGCATATCCTCGCGGCATACGCACTTGAGCCCGACGATCCGGCTGGGGCCCTCCAGCATGCCCAATGGGCGGCGAAACAGGCCTCTCGGGTCGATTTCGCGAGGGAGACCCTTGCTTTCATCGCCTACCGGCAGGGCAACTACACTTTGGCGTTGCGCGAGTTTCGCACAGCCCACCGCATGAACGGGTATCCGGATTATCTGCCGTTCATCGCAGATTGCGAGCGTGGTCTGGGCCATCCACGCAAGGCCATCGATGTCGCCGTATCGGAGGACGGTCATGCCTTGGACGGCGAGGCGAAGGTCGAGATGTTCCTCGTCTATGCGGGCGCTATGGCCGATCTGAAGCTGTGGGACAAGGCGCTTGACGTCGTGCGAAAGCTGGAGCGCGTGAGGGGCCTGTCAGGCGAGTATCGGATGCGGGCCACGCAGGCGGAGCAGCTTTTCCTCGAGGAATCGGGGAGAACCGACGAGGCGGCCGCGTTGAACGACACCCTCGATAAGCTCGAAAGCCAGTACGCCGATGTGGATGAGGACGACGAGAACGCCGAGGAAATCGTCATCGACTATGATCTCGAGCGTTTGTCCCCAGCCCTTTTTGATGAGGTGGGGATTGAGGTGGACGATGAGGATTCCGATGAGGATCGCGATGATGTCGACGCCGATGATTCCTCTTCCGATGATGAGGTTTCCGATGAGGCCGTTTCGGACGGTGACGTTTCGGAAGGTGACGTTTCGGAAGAGACGGGTGACGCGCCCGAAACGACGGATCCAGTTGGAGACGTCGCCGAGGATGCTGCCGTAGGGGCCATAGGGGTCGTGGAATCCGCGGAATCATCCAATGGGTCCGATGACGAGACTGTCGTGGAAGACTCCGAGGTCCGGAAGCCCTCCGATGGAAGCGTGGACGCGGACACCGTCGAGGATGAAAGCCCCCGGGAGGGCGATGAGCGGTGACGGGTTCTCTCAAAGGGTCGGATGGTCCGCTGCTCGATAGGTATTCACTGGCGCTTGTGGATCTTGATGGTGTCGTCTACCGGGGCGGTGAGGCGGTGGACCACGCTGTGGAATCGATTGACGCCGCGCGCTCCGCGGGCATGTCCGTCGTGTACACGACGAACAATTCCTCGCGATATCCGCGGGTGGTGGCAGAGCAGCTGCGGGGCTACGGACTCGATGCCGCTGACGGGGATGTGATCACATCGTCGATGGTCGCGGCGCGGATGGTCGCACGGGAACTGGAGCCCCAATCTCCGGTTCTGGTCATCGGAGCCGACCATCTGCGTGACGAGGTGGCCGGACAAGGGCTTGTCGTCGTCAATGATGCCCGTGATCACCCGGTAGCCGTCATTCAGGGATGGTATCCGACACTGTCGTGGCATGAGCTTGCCGAGGCCTCGTATGCCATCGAATCCGGGGCGCGTTATTTCGTGACGAATCGGGATCTTACGATTCCGCGCGAGCAGGGGATTGCTCCGGGATGCGGATCGCTGATTGCCGCGGTCATCGCCGCGACGGGCATGGAGCCGGAATCGTCGGCGGGGAAGCCCGAATCCGCGATGTATGACGAGGCCCGTGTGCTTGCGGCCCATGACGGGCAGACGCCGGTTGGCCGTGACCTGTGTCTTGCGGTTGGGGATCGTCTGGACACGGACATCGAGGCCGGAAACCGTGGCGGCTATGATTCCCTGGTCGTTCTCACGGGAGTAGCGGACGCTCGTGCTCTCATGTGCGCGCCCCGACATCTTCGTCCGACCTTCGTCTCCCGGGATCTGCGCGGTCTGGCGCAGACGCATCCCCGTCCGACGCGACGTTCTCTGGCCCGCTGGTCCTGTGGCGATGCGGTGACCCGTCTTCAGGACGGGGATCTGGAGGTCGCGGGTGGCACGGGCATCGACCGACTTCGCGCAGCCTGCTGCGCGGCATGGGATCTTATGGACAACGCCGACGGTCTGGAGGGAGCGCGGCTTCCGGACATCACAGTCGAGGACGTCTGATGGACGGCACCCGGAAGGATTTCAAGGATCGTTTTCCAGGATTGGCATCGGCGGATCCGAAGGATTCGACGGCGTTTCTCACCGAGCTTCACGCGGCCGTCGACGCGTTGGAACGCGAGTTGGACACCACGCGAGTTCATGATTCGCATGACTGAGCGTCTTGATGTCGAACTGGTCCGACGCGGCCTTGTCGATTCGCGGACCAAGGCTCGTCGCCTTATCGACTCCGGTGCGGTGTCGGTGGAGGATGCTGTGGTGACGAAACCCTCGTTCGGGGTGGGGCCGGAGGCTCGTCTACACGTCGATTCGGGACCGCGTTATGTGTCGCGCGGAGCCGTGAAGCTTGTGGGAGCCTTTCGAGCCTTCGCGGATAGGGGTCTTGACGGGGCGCAGGGCATGCGTTGTCTTGACATCGGGGCCTCGACGGGGGGATTCACCCAGGTTCTTTTGCGTTACGGGGCCGAAAGCGTCGTTGCCTTGGATGTCGGGCATGGACAGCTTCATCCTCTTGTCGCCGCAAATCCACGCGTCGTGGAGATGAGCGGTGTCAATATCAGGGACGTGTCGGCGGACGACCTTCCTTTCGCTCCCGATCTCATCGTGTCGGATGTGTCGTTTATATCGTTGACGTTGGTTATTCCGGTGGTATCCGATATCGCCCGTCCGGGAACGCGCGTGGTTCTGCTGATCAAGCCGCAGTTCGAGGTGGGGCGCGGGAATCTTGGTGCGCATGGCGTGGTGTGCAACGAATCGTTGCGCCGTCGGAGCGTCGACGATGTATGCCGCTGCGCCGAAGGACACGGTCTGTCCGTTCTAGCGGTTGCGGACTCTCCAATCACCGGCATGCATGGGAATAGGGAGTATTTGCTCTACGCGGTCCGACGCTGAATGTTCCTTCGATCACCGTCGATGAACAGAACCGATGATGTGGTGTCCTGAACGAATCGTGATGTGAAGTGGACCGTGTGCACCACGCATCCGCCGTCTATCGATACGTCATGTCCATTGATCTGGCGGCATGTCGTGGCCCGAAGGCTTACCGTGCGTCCTTGGATGGTGGATATCCTGCTGTGGCCCAGATAGGCCTTGGCGTGGCGGTTGAGCGTCAGACCGTCCAACGGCCTGATCAGCACGGTGCGGCTCGCGCTCATGGCTCCGGCTGAACGCGCCCTTCCATCTATCGTGACGTCCCGCCCGACTATCGTTCCGCCCGATTCGACAAGACCTCGAATCGACAGGACGTGTCTGGCGGTGACGTGTCCTCGCGTGATGAGGCTTCCGGTGAAATCCAACGCTCCACAGTGCAGGGATCCGGATACCGACAGTCTGCCGTGTCCGTCGATCCGATCCACGATCACATCCCCGAGACACTCCAACGTCCCCGAGGCCATCGACACCCGTCCGCCCGCGCATCTCACACAATGTGCTCTGCCCGTTACGATGAGTTCGTCGAAGACCACCCCATCCTCGATCGTCGCGTCGCTGACGACCGAAATCGTTCCGTATCGACCGCGGACCACCGTCCCCCTGTCCACGAGAATGTCCATAACACCCCTCCGCCCCGTTGTGGCAAGCCGGTCGGCGCCATCCCGCCTCGCTCCGGTACGGTGAGGAATCAGGCCGAACTTATGGCTTCCATGCCAGCATATATGAAGTAAAAGGGGTTTCCGCGCGTCACATGTCGCGTGACGGGAATTTCTATCCATTACCGAATCGTTCATCCGATGAATTGACATACAAACGTGGAAAAACGACGGGTGTGGTCACATGGCGCGTGACGGCGTCATCCGTGGATGAAATGGTCGATCTGGTCCTGCGTCCCCATGATGATCAGCTCATCATTGCGTTTCATGACCAGATCCTTCGAACCATAAGCCAGCTCTCGTCCGGGCGACTTCACGGCCACCACGGTGACGCCGAAGCGCTCATGGATTCTGGCGTCCCCGATCGACACGCCCACGGCGTGCTGGGGGGTGTGGATCTTCACGACTGAATGGGGGCCTTCGATTTCGATGTAATCGAGGTAGTCGCCCGAGACCAGATGCCCGACGCGATGGCCGGCGTCGGTTTCGGCGTTGATGATGTGTCTGGCCCCGATGCGCTGCAGAATCCTCGCGTGCTGGGCCGACACCGATTTGGCCCAGATATCGGTGATGCCAACGTCGAGGAGGTTCCCCGCAGTGATGACCGAAGCCTCTATGCTGTCGCCGATGGCGACGACGGCCGATGTGAAGTCCTTGGCGCCCAGCTGCTCCAAGGCATAGACGTCGGTCATATCCGCCTGGACGGTGGGGATCTGCGATGACCATCTGTTCACCAGATCGGCATCCTTGTCCACGGCGAGAACATCCTGCCCGAGACTGTCCAACATGGTCGCGACTGCAGCTCCGAATCGCCCAAGACCTACCACCAGAACGCTTCTGTTCTTCGCCATGGTTGCTGTTCCTTTCCATTTGTGCGTTTGTGCGTTTGTGCGTTCGTACCGCGATGGACCTCATGCATTCGAAAGATCAACGGGCGGCGGATCGTGGCGCCGCCCCCCGTCCGGTCGTCGCGCATGTCACCCCACCACGATTGACTCGGTCGGATAGTGGATGGCTTCGATGTCGGAGGGGCGGTTGATCGCATAGGCGATGGTCATGGGTCCCAGGCGTCCCAGAACCATCACCACGGCGAGAAGCGTCGTGGCGGCCGGTCTGCCGACGCTGGCGACACCGACGGAGTATCCTCCCAGTCCGAACGCCGAGCAGGTCTCGAAAAGCGCGTCCGTCAGAGTGGATCCCGTCAGGAGCATAAGCCCCATCGAGGCCCCGATCACCAGCGTGAGGCAGGACGCCGTGATGCTTACCGCGGTCATCAGCGTGCGCGTGTGCAGTCGGCGTCCGAAAACATTCACATCCGTGTGCCCGGTGAAGGCCGAACGGCATATGAGGATGATCACGGCGAAGGTCGTCACTCTGATTCCGCCGGCCGTGGATGTGCTGCCGCCGCCGATGAACATCATGACGCTCATGAACACCTTCGTCGGCTCGCTGACAAGAGGGACCCACGAGGGGTCGAATCCGGATGTACGCGGCATCACCGCAGCAGCGAGGGCGTGGCGGATGCGCGTCGCTGTGTCTGCCTGTTTGAAAAGCGATGGATTGTCCCATTCAACCGCAAGGAACCATAACAGCGACAGGGTGACGAGAATTCCGGTCGTCAGAAGCGTGATCTTGGTGTGGAGCGTCAGCCGCTGACGTTGACCCTTGTCCTTGTGCGTGGCGAGTCTTAGAAGGTTGAGCAGAACCGGAAATCCCAGCGTTCCCGCGAAGGCGCTGAGAAGTATCGGAAGTCCCACCGACCAGCTGTTGACATGGAGTCCGGCGTAGTCTGGGGTGAACCCCGCGTTGTTGTATGAGGCCACGGCGAAGAACAGGGCCTCCCAGAGAGTCCGTCCCAGATTGCCGTTGTTTATCTTCCACAGTCCGGGGAAAAGCGCCACGAAGGTGATGAGCTCGATCGAGAAGGTGGTCGCGACCATCAGTGTCAGAACCGTGCGTATCTCGCTCAGACGGTTGGTGCCCAGCTCCCTGGCGGTCAGAACTCTTTGGGACGCGCGCATGTGGCGGTTGACGGCGATGGTGATGATCGAGGCGAAGCTCATCACTCCCAGTCCGCCAAGCTGGACGGATATGAGGATCACGGCCTGTCCGAACATGGTCCAATGGGCGGCCGTGTCGACGATGGCGATTCCGCATGTGGATAGGGCCGAGACGGCAGTGAAGAAGGCGACGGACAACGGGGTGTAGCGTGTTGGCTTCGATGCGGCGGGGGTCAGGAGAAGCAGTGTCATCACAAGGATGAGAACCATGAAGTAGGCGATGGCCAGACGCCCGGGATGCCCCAGAAGCCTCATGGGGGATCGGCGCCGTGCCTGTCGGTGAGCGAGCCGACGGACACGTGCCCTGTCGGCGTCGGTGTGTTCCGAGAACCACCAGGCATATCCGCGTGACATCTCGCTGTTGTCTGGGGGGTCGTCGATGGCGGGACTGGACATTGGCACTCCATCTCCCATCATCACGGCGGTCCGAATTCCACCGTCATTGTAGCGGTGCTTCCGCTAGGATGGGGAATCGGCCCGCTGTGACGGGGCATATCGGTGGTGTGGTGCTTGACGCGCGTCAAGGGGACGGGAATGGTTCGCAGATGACAGGCAGAAGGCATGCGGTCGTGGTGACCCATACAAGGCTTCGCGAGAGCGGAACCGTGATCGAGGAGGCCGTGGACCAGCTCAAGGCCGCGGGTTTCGTCGTGTCGATCATCGACAATTCGGAGGCACCGGCTTTCGGCGAGAGTTCGGCCGTCGTGGAGGACGACACCGAGATAGTCGTGGTTCTGGGGGGCGATGGCACCATTCTGAGGGCGGCCGAGCTGGTTCATTGCACGAACGTTCCGATACTCGGAGTGAACCTTGGACATGTGGGTTTCCTTGCGGAGTTCGAAAGCTTCCAGATGGCGGAGGCCATCCGGAGGGTCGCGGAGCATGACTACTCGCTGGACGAGCGCATGATAGCCCATGTTGATGTGTGGCTTCCCGGCGCGAGCGAACCACTGCATGACTGGGCTTTGAACGATATGACGCTGGAGCGTGACGAGCAGGGAAGGATGGTCGAGCTGTCGATCCGTATAGATGATGTGGAGATGAGCTCCTTTGGATGCGATGGCGTGATCGTGTCGACCCCCACCGGTTCGACCGCATACGCCTTCTCGGCGGGAGGCCCCATAATCTGGCCGGATGTGGGGGCGTTGCAGCTCGTTCCGTTGGCAGCGCACGCACTTTTCGCGCGTCCTGTGGTCATCGGGGCGGAGTCGACCTTCACCGTCGACGTGCTGGAGGATTCCGCGTCCGATGGATGGATCTGCTGTGACGGAAGGCGTCAGCGCTCCCTTCCCCGTGGCACGAGGGTGGAGGTTCGCGCCTCGCATGACATTCTCAGGCTTGCGCGATTGTCGGGCGTGCCATTCACCAGGCGGTTGGTCACCAAATTCGATCTGCCGGTCGTGGGGTGGCGCGAACACGCCCGGGCCGCCTCCCTAGGTGATATCCGATACTCACGAATGCCGAAGACGGATGGGTTTGAAGAGACTCGGGAGAGTGGCAAGGGAGGGGAAGCCCGTGCTTGAGGAGTTGGAGGTTCGCGGTCTGGGGCCGATCCGTGACGCTGTGATCAATCCGGATTCCGGTATGACGGCCATCACTGGTGAGACGGGAGCCGGGAAGTCGATGCTTCTGGATGCGATCAGGCTGGTGTCCGGAGGTCGGGTTGATTCGGCGCGGTTGTCCACGGACGGGTCGACCGATTGCTGGGCGCAGGCGGTTTTCCATGTGGATGATGATTCGCAGGCGCGTGCCGAGGCCGAGCAGGCAGGCGTTGACATTCAGGACGGCGAGCTTTTCCTCACCCGCACCGTTCCTTCTTCCGGACGATCCCGTGCCATGCTCTGTGGCAGGACGGTTCCGCGTGCGGTCCTCTCGAAGGTTGCCAGCTCTTTGGTTGTGATTCACGGGCAGTCCGATCAGCTGCGCATCGCGTCGTCGGCCCGGCAGCGCGAGTTTCTGGATTCCGTTGGGGTGGACCCCGAAACTTTGCGCTCGTATGCGGATGCGTGGAACGCTTTTCGCCAGGTCGACGAAGAGCTGTCGCGCCTGCGGGGGCAGCAGGCGGAGAGCAGGCAGCGCGCCGACTATCTGCGCGACAGCCTGTCCCGCATCGATCGTGTCAACCCGACCGCAGGGGAGTACGAGGAGCTTCGTGATAGAAGAACGCGCATCGAGCACGCGGCGGCGATAGCCCAGGGCGTGTCTGGAGCGTTGTCGGTTCTCGATCCCTCCCAGATGGATGAGGATGAGCCCGGCGTCGTGGATCTTATGGGGCGGGCGGTCCAGTCGCTGCGGTCGATTCGGATGGAGAAGCCCTTCGGCGAGCTCGCCGACCGTTTGGAGGACGTGTCACGCGAGGTATCCGATGTTGTGTTCGTGCTGTCGGATCCTGGTGATGCCGAGGATGGCGAGGGTGATCTCGACGCCATAAACTCACGGATTCATCAGATCGATGATTTGATCCAACGATGGGGTCCGACCATCGAGGATGTCCTTGCGTGGCGTGATCGAGCGCGTCTTGAGCTTGAGGACGTCGACGCGTCTCCGGAGAGGATCGAGCGTCTTGAGGCACAGATGCACGATGCCGCCGATCGGGTGAAAGGTGCCGCCGATCGTTTGAGCTTGGAGCGCTCGCGTGTGGCCGAGGCGCTGTCATCCATGGTCGATGGTGAGTTGGAGTCTCTGGCGATGGCGGGCTCGCATCTGCGCATCAGCGTCGCCGCGCGAGAGGATCCCGATGACGTGGATTCAACAGGCCATGACGATGTCGGATTCCTGTTCACGCCCTATCCAGGGGCGGATGAGCTTCCTCTGGGCTCCAGCGCATCTGGCGGGGAGCTCAGCAGGCTGATGCTGGCTCTCGAGCTTTCCGCGGTGTCGTATCGGTCCACGGTGGAGGGTCGAAGGTCGTCGTCCGATGGCGCGTACGGGTCATGCACATACATCTTCGATGAAATTGATGCCGGAGTCGGCGGCCGGGCGGCGGCCGAGCTGGGACGTCGACTCGCCCGTCTGGCTCGTGAGGAGCAGGTCATCGTCGTCACGCATCTGGCGCAGGTGGCGTCGTGGGCGGATGCCCAGGTGGTGGTGCGCAAAGGCGTGGACACCTCGGACGGATCGACGAGCACCGTGGTCGAGCCGTTGGACGGCGATCGGCGCGTCTCGGAGGTCGCGCGGATGCTCTCCGGCGACGAATCCGACGCGTCACTCGCGCATGCGCGTGAGCTTCTGAGCAGCAGCGTGCTGCGATAGCACGCGCGGGAGGCCCGTGGTCCGGCTAGCATGTATGTCATGAATGACAACATGGGCAAGGCCGCCATATTCGATCTTGATGGCACGCTTCTCGATTCGATGGGCGTGTGGGATGAGGTTGATGAGGATTTTCTGGGACGTCGCGGAATACGGGTTCCTGACGACTACATGGCCAAGGTCTCGGCGATGGAGGCGCATGACATCGCCGTGTACACAATCGACCGGTTCCAACTTGACGACACCCCGGAGGACCTGATGTCCGAATGGAACCTCATGGCGGCCAGAGCCTACGCGTCCACGGTCGAGGCCAAACCGCACGCGGTGGAGTACGTGAGACATCTTCACGAGACCGGAGCGCGTCTGGCCATAGCCACGACGTTGCCCACCGTTCTGCGCGGGCCGGCCATGGACCACGTCGGACTGACCGGTCTGTTCGACGTGGTGTGCGGCGTGGAGGACGTGGCCCATGTGGGTAAGGACAGCCCGGACATCTATCTCCACACGGCTGAGCGCCTGGGGGTGGAGCCGGGGCGCTGCACCGTGTTCGAGGATCTCCTTGAAGGGGTCAGATCTGCGAAAAGGGCCGGCATGTCGGTCTGGGCCATGCATGATGATTCCTCCGACCGATCATGGCCGACGATATGCGATGAGGCCGATGGCGTTCTCTTCGACTTCGATCAGGCGCCCCGTATCCTGTGACTGCCGTTTCCTCCGCGTGGGAATCAGAGGGAGTCACAGGATACGGGTGGAGACGGGAGCAGGAGAAAACGGAGAAACGAGAGAAAACAGGGAGGAG
>NZ_CASEXV010000059.1 GCF_949292005.1 uncultured Bifidobacterium sp.
CGGAGAAACGGGAGAAAACAGGGAGGAGCTGGGGCGCGCCGGTCAGCTCACCGCAGCCGCGGCCGACGTGACGAACTCGCCCATTCCATCGATTCCCACGACATCCGTGAATCTCACCTGCTCCGTCTCAAGGGATCTCAGCGCCGGAGGAATCACCGTTCCGGTGGCCTGCGACAGTCCATCCATGCAGGCGAAGTCGGTTCCCTGCGTCGAGATGCCGAGCGCATCGCCCACGACGCGTGGGAATTTGTATGGACTCGCCGTGCTCAGCAATATCCGCGGGGTGTTCGCGAGACGGGGCATCTGACTCATCACGTAATAGCCGCATGCGGTGTGTGGATCGATGAGGTAGTGGTTTCTTTCCCAACAGTCATGGATGGACTGGCTCACCTGGGACTCATCCGCCCACCCACACCCGAACACAGAGCGGATGCGACGCATCATCTCGTCGGGGACCTCAAAGGCACCCCAATCGGACAGGTCGGTCATCAGTGTGCGGATCAGGCGCGTGTCCCCCTCGGACAGGTAGTACAGCATGCGTTCGAGGTTCGAGGAGATGAGGATGTCCATGGACGGAGACGTCGTCTCGAAGAAGGGTCTTTTGCGGTTGTACGTCCCGCTGGTCAGGAAGTCGAAGAGGACATTGTTCCTGTCGCTTGCGACGACGAGGTGCTCGATGGGCAGCCCGAGGCGCTTGGCATAGTATCCCGCGAGAACGTCGCCGAAGTTCCCTGTGGGGACCACGAACTCGACGCCGTCGCCGACGCTCAGCTCCCCGCGTCTGAGAAGCTGTGCGTAGGCGGAGAAATAGTAGACGACCTGCGGAACGAGACGGCCGACGTTGATGGAGTTCGCGGAGGAGAGAATGACGTGTGAATTCTGCGCGAGTCTTTTGCGAAGACCCGCGTCGCCGAATATCGACTTCACCGCGCTCTGAGCGTCGTCGAAGTTCCCTCTCACCGCGCAGACCCGCACGTTGGAGCCCTTCTGGGTCGTCATCTGCAGCTGTTGGACCTGACTGACCTTGCCTTCGGGGTAGAAGACGGTGATGGCCGTTCCGGGCGCGTCGGCGAATCCGGCGAGAGCGGCTTTGCCGGTGTCGCCCGAGGTGGCCGTGAGAATCATGATTCGTTCGTCGGGGTCATCGGACGTGGATGACGTGCGGGCCATGAACCGGGGAAGGATCTGCAGCGCGACATCCTTGAAGGCCGATGTCGGGCCGTGGAAGAGCTCAAGGACGTAATCCTCGCCGAGGGGCCGAAGGGGAGTGATCTCCTCATCCGTCCATTGATGTCCATAGGCCTGCGCGATGCAGTCCTCCAGCTCGTCGGGTGTGAAGTCGGGGAGCAGCGTCGACAGCACCCGATGGGCGATCTTCTGATAGGACAGACTACCCAGATCGTCTATGTCCACACGTCTCGATCCGAGACCATCGTCGACGAAGAGTCCGCCATCGCCCGCCAGTCCCTGCCGAATGGCCTGCTTGGACGTCAATGAATCCGTGGTGCCCCGTGTGCTATGGAAGGTGTTCACTATGTCGCGATCCCCCTATGAGACTGTCAATGAGTGAGACTGTCATGAGCTTGTGGCGCCGCGCGTTGCCGTCGACGGACGCCAGATCAACTGTATCGTTCGGTCTGGGCAACCGGGGACGATGCCGCTGATGACTCCATCAAGAACCAATCGACCCGCGTTCCGAGCGAATGACGTTGCGGTGGCGGTGGCGGCGCGACGGTCTTTGGTCCGTCGGCCACGCTATCATGCATCTGGGATTGTGACTGCGGTCATTATTGTCAGGCAAGACCCGGCGGAACAATATCGTTCCGCCGGGTCTTGCTGTTTTCCGTGGAGTCGTGGAGTCATTGTGTGTCCGATGGCGTGGTTGGCGTGGACCGTTTGTGCCCCGCCATGCGGGCGTTGAGACGAAGGAGTCGTCTATGAGGTTTCCTCTCAATGGTTTTTTCATTTTTGCGTTCGGGGCTTTGGGCGGCATGCTTTTCGGCTTTGACACGGGAATCATTTCAGGAGCTTCGCCTCTTATCGAGACGGATTTCTCGCTTAACGCGACGCAGACCGGTTTCATCACGTCCTCCGTGCTTATCGGCTCATGCGTGGGGGCGTTGTCCATTGGATCGCTTTCGGACAGGTACGGACGCAAAAGGCTTCTCATCGTCTCAGCGGTTCTTTTTCTGGTGGGATCCCTGTTCTCCGCCGTGGCCACCGGTTTTTCCAGCATGGTGGCGGCCCGGATCGTTCTGGGTCTGGCGGTTGGGGCCGCTTCCGCCCTGACTCCCGCCTATCTAGCCGAGCTTGCGCCCAAGGAGAGGCGCGGGTCGCTGTCCACGTTGTTCCAGCTCATGATCACCTTCGGAATCCTCCTCGCCTACGCCGTGAATCTGGGCTTCCTCGGACATGACATCGGAGGGATCAGGGACTGGCGCTGGATGCTTGGATCCGCCATGTTCCCCGCTGCCCTCCTCCTTGTGGGAGGCATCCTCCTTCCGGAGTCTCCACGGTATCTCGCGGCCAAGGGAGACAGGCGCAACGCCTTCAAGGTCCTGACGCTCATCAGGGGTGATATGGATGAGGTCACTGTCGCGGGGGAGCTCGATGAGATATACGATGTCGTCTCACACAATTCGGCTGGCGGCTTGAGGCAACTGCTGCGCACGGCGCGGCCCGCGCTTATCGCGTCCGTGGGAATCATGCTTTTCCAGCAGCTTGTCGGCATCAATTCGGTGATCTATTTTCTTCCCCAGGTCTTCATCAAGGGATTCGGCTTCCCCGCCAAGAGCGCCACATGGGTGTCCGTGGGAATAGGCGTGGTGAATTTTCTCGCGACCGTGGTCGCGACCTTGATTATGGATAGATTCCCGCGCAAGCGTCTGTTGGTGGCCGGTTCAGTGGTTATGACGATCACGCTGGGAATCATGGCCACCACCAATCTTCTCGGCATTGGGGCGGCATCCATGACGATGGTTCTGATAGCGCTGTATATCGTTGGCTTCGCAGTGTCCTGGGGACCCATAGCGTGGGTTCTTATCGGAGAGCTCTTCCCGCTTAATGTCAGAGGGGTGGGAACATCCGTGGGATCGGCGGCCAACTGGATCGCGAACTTCGTGGTGACGCAGTTTTTCCTCGTTCTGCTGGAGGGCTTCCACAATAACGTTGGTGGTCCATTCGCGATTTTCGCGGTGTTCTCTTTTCTGTCCATCCCGTTCGTCATCCATGTCGTCCCCGAGACGCGCGGAAAATCGCTTGAGCAAATCGAACGTGAGATGAGCGGCCGGCGGTCCGAGTGAGTTATTGTGGTGGTTGCCTCTTCGGGTGATGTGATCGCATGGTGATGTGTTCGTGTGGTGTGGTTGCATGGTGTGGTGTCGAGGACAGGGGCCGTTTGGTCTCCTGCGCTGAAGAAAGGCGGATGGCATGGCATCGGGGAATGCGCGGGATGTCGGGTCCGACGTCGGGGCGTCCATTGTGGCCGAGGTCGGGACGAGGGCCGACGCGGCGAGGGCGGCGCAACGGTTGTTGGCCAACACCACCACCGCCGACAGGGATGGTCTGCTTGAGGAGCTTGCCGACGCCCTTGATGAGGGCGCCGAGACCATAGCGGATGCCAATCATGCGGATATGGAGTCCGCGCAGGCCGAGGGAATGGCTCCAGGAAAGCTCGATCGTCTTCTTTTCGATGCCGGGCGCGTGCGCGCGGCGGCGTCGGGTGTGCGTCATGTGGCATCGTTGCCCGATCCCTTGGGACAGGTGGTGAGGGGATATCGTCTTGCCAACGGATTGCGCCTTGAGCAGGTGCGTGTGCCTCTGGGTGTCATAGGCATGATCTATGAGGCTCGTCCGAACGTTACCGTGGATGTCGTCTCCCTGTGCCTTAAATCCGGCAACGCCGTTCTTCTTAGGGGAGGCCATGCCGCGCGACGCACCAATCAGGCCACTCTTCAGGTCATGGGCCGTGTGCTCGACGGGCGTGGGTGGGGAGCCGCGCTGGCCGCCAGCGTCGACGATCTCGGCAGGGCGGGCGCTGATGGCATGATGCGCGCCTACGGCCACATCGACGTTCTAATCCCCCGTGGAGGGGCCGGGCTTATCCAGTCGGTGGTGAGGAACTCCATCGTTCCCGTGATCGAGACGGGCGCCGGGAACGTCCATATCTACGTGGACCGCAGTGCTGATCTCGCGCAGGCGATTCCCATCATCCTCAATGCGAAGACCCAACGTGTCGGGGTGTGCAACGCTGCCGAGAAGCTGATAGTCGACAGGGATATCGCGTCCCGTTTCCTTCCGGATGCCGCGCGGGCGTTGTGCGGTGCCGGAGTCGAGGTGCGGGCCGATTCCGAGGCCTTCGGGCTGATAGATGGATGCGGCGTGCCGGGCGGGCTGCTCCGGCATGCGGATCGGACGGACTGGGACACCGAATACCTTGCGATGCGCATGGGAGTTCATGTGGTGTCGGGGGTGGACGAGGCGATCGAACATATCAACGCGCATTCCACGGGGCATACGGAGTCGATCGTCGCCCAGGACTACCGGACGATAGAGAAGTTCACCTCCGGAATCGACTCGGCCGTGGTGATGGTCAACGCGTCCACGCGATTCACCGACGGAGGGGTTTTCGGGTTCGGCGCGGAGCTGGGGATCTCCACCCAGAAGCTGCATGCCCGGGGGCCGATGGGACTGCAGGAGATGACCACGACGAAGTGGATCGGGTATGGCGATGGGCAGGTGCGTCCATGAGCGCGTTATCGGATCGTGCGACGCGCGACCTGGCCCGGAGCAGGGGCGTCGACCTGTCCAGCCCGCTGCTGCTGATGAGGCTGGCCGCCGAACGTCTGAGCATCATCCGCTATGTCTTCCTCGTGCAGATTGAGGAGGGGATTGCGTCCGCCGACCAACGTGCGGCCTTGGAATACGCGGACGCCGTGCTTATGGGATGGCCTCAGGGTGAATCCGGATCGGTTGTCGAGCTTGATGAGGATGCCGAGGGGCATGCGCACGGCCTTGCGTCTCTGATGGAGGGGCATGTCTCGCGATTCAGGGATCTGGAGCGCGATGGCGACGTCCCTGGTATGACGAGATGCCTCGTGTCGGTCACTGAGCAGGTCGCCGGCATACGGAGTCTCTATCAGCCCGGTTTCGAACTTCCGACCTTTGAGGAGATCCAGCGCGTCGTTCAGAAAGAGTGGGATGACGATATGGGACGCATCGAGACCTTGGATCAGGCGGAGTCCGTTGACAGGAAGCTGGAACGCGATGTTCGCGGCAGCATATCGGGCAAGGACTCCGCGGACTCCACCGGGGCTGATCGCGCGTGAGCATGGCCGACCCGGGTGATCCGCCCATGTCCTCCGCACGAGCGCGAACGGAAGCCGTTGTTCCGCAGGGAGGACGAAGGATGTCCGAGCTGTCCATCGAATCGGTGGACGACCATGGCAGAAGGCGTCGTTCGACGCGTGGGCATTGGCATGACCGTCCGCGGATAGGAATCATGGGCGGGACGTTCGATCCCATCCATAACGGCCATCTTGTCGCCGCCTCCGAGGTGGCGTGGGTCTACGACCTCGACGAGGTCATATTCGTGCCGACGGGGCGGCCGGTGTTCAAACTCGACAAAAAGGTGACGAATGCCGAGGACCGTTATCTCATGACCGTGATCGCCACCGCGTCCAATCCCAAGTTCACCGTGTCGCGCGTCGACATCGACCGTCCTGGCGTCACATACACCGTCGACACTCTTCGGGACATACACGCCATGTATCCGGACGCGGATCTGTTCTTCATCACGGGGGCCGACGCCGTCGCCGAGATCATGAGGTGGAAGGACGCGGACTCCATGTGGGATCTCGCGCATTTCGTGGCGGTCACCAGACCGGGGTACTCCAGCCCGCAGGGAGCGGTTCTTCCCGCTGGACGTGTGGATGTGCTGGAGATTCCCGCGTTGGCCATATCCTCGACTGACGTCCGCCGCCGCGCGGAGCACGATGAGCCCGTGTGGTATCTCGTTCCGGACGGAGTGGTTCAGTACATCGCGAAGCATGGTCTGTACCAATAGCCGATGGCGTTCTGCCACCATCGTCCCCGGCATGTTGATGGGTGGCGGTTCCGCCGGGATGAACCGGCGCGGTCGTGTCGGTCGGCTTGGCTGACTAGGATGGTTCGGGTCAGCGTCAAGACCAGTGTATGGAGAAACGGTGAGCGCAATCCTCGAGGGAAAGCCTGATAAGAATCTCATACTCGTCACGGGCCGGGCCCATCCCCGGTTGGCGAGGGACGTCGCGGAGCAGATGGGTATCGACATACTCGAGACCACAGCCTATGACTTCGCCAACGGTGAGATGTACGTCCGATACACGGAATCCGTCAGGGGGGCGGACGTCTTCGTTCTGCAAAGCCATTGCGCTCCGGTCAACAAATCGATTATGGAGCAGCTGATCATGATCGACGCGCTCAAAAGGGCGTCCGCGCGGTCCATCACGGCGGTGTGCCCCTTGCTGGGTTATTCGCGTCAGGACAAGAAGCACCGCGGCCGTGAGCCCATCTCGTGCCGTCTCGTCTTCGACCTGCTGAAAACCGCCGGCGCCGACCGCATCATGAGCGTCGACCTCCATGCGGCGCAGTCGCAGGGCTTCTTCGATGGTCCCGTCGACCATCTCATCGCCATGCCGGTTCTGGTCGATTACATCCGCGATAGGTTTGCCAACCAGCTGGACAACATCAGTGTGGTATCGCCGGACGCCGGACGCATTCGTGTGGCGGAGCAGTGGGCTCAACGGCTTGGAGGAGGTCCGCTCGCGTTCATCCATAAGACGCGCGACATCACCAAGCCGAATGTTGCCGTCGCGAACCGGGTCGTCGGAGACGTTGCGGGTCGTGACTGCGTGCTCGTGGACGATCTCATCGACACCGCAGGTACCATCGCGGGGGCGTGTTCGGTGCTTCGCGACGCCGGAGCCAAATCAGTGACGGTTGTCGCGACCCACGGCGTTCTGTCCGGACCGGCGGTGGAGCGTCTGCGCAACAGCGGAGCCCGCGAGGTCGTTCTTACGGACACCGTTCCCATTGGTGATGACAAGCGGTGGGACGGTCTGACCGTTCTGTCGATCGCCCCGCTTCTCGCCAGCGCCATCAAAGCGGTTTTCGAGGATGGCTCCGTGGCGAAGCTGTTCGACACATATCCCGAGCATCACGGACAGGGTTTCCTGTTCGCCTGAGGCCTGTGACTCGCGCCGTCCTGCGATGGCGGGTCGTATGGCATAATGAAGATTTGGCGGGATTCGTCCCGCCGATCCCCCATGGTGTAATGGCAGCACACGGGTCTTTGGAACCTTTTGTCTTGGTTCGAATCCAGGTGGGGGAACCGCCGTCGGGCGGTCTCGTCGCAATCTCGTGGCGGCACGTCCCCGCTGATCGATGGGAGCATGGCATCTATGGCATTGTCCGCAGCAATTATCCTCGCGGCGGGTGAGGGAACCCGTATGAGGTCCTCGATCCCCAAGGTCCTACACACTTTCGCTGGTTCGACGTTTCTGCGGCGGGTTATGAGGTCCGTCGCGGGGCTTCACCCGGACAGAACCGCCATCGTCGTGAGGTATCAGGCCGATACCGTGTCGCAGGCCGCTCTGTCCTATGATTCCGATGCGATCATCGTTCGGCAGGACGAGATTCCCGGAACCGGCAGGGCGGTGCAGTGCGCGTTGACCGAGTTGGCGCGTGATGGCGGAATCGAGGGCTCAGTGCTCATCGCCGCGTCCGACATGCCTCTTCTTGACACGGCGACGCTCCGCACGCTCATGGACTACCATGAGTCCAGCCACGATTCCGCCACCCTCCTCACCGCCAATCTTGATGATCCCACGGGATACGGCCGCATCATCCGCGGTGCCGACGGAGACGTCCTGCGCATCGTGGAGCAGAAGGACGCCAACAGCAACGAATTGGCCGTTCATGAAGTCAACACTTCCGTATATGTGTTTGACGCCACTGTACTCCGCAAGGCGGTCGCGGGTCTGGACTCGAGCAACGCCCAAGGCGAGTTCTATCTGACGGATGCCGTGGAGGCCGCGTCGGCCTATGGAAGCGTGGGGGCCGTCGTGGCCCCGGATCCGCTGGCCGTGGAGGGCGTCAACGACCGCGTGCAGTTGTCCGTCCTTTTCAGAGAGCACAACGCACGGGTTTGTGAACGGTGGATGCGTGAGGGCGTGACCATCCTTGATCCCGCGACCACCTGGATCGAGGACGATGTCAGACTCAACCGCGACTGCACCATCCTTCCCGGAAGCTTCCTCCAAGGAGGGACGGTCGTAGCGTCCGGAGCGGTCGTCGGACCGTACACAACGCTTATCGACGCGGTGGTCGACGAGAACGCCGTGGTGGAGCGTTCCCGCGTCGAAGGCACCCATATCGGGGCGTCGGCCACCATCGGACCGTGGACCTATCTGCGTTCCGGAAACCAGCTGGGCGAGGGGTCCAAAGCGGGCGCTTTCGTCGAGATGAAGAAGGCGCATGTCGGCCGTGGCAGCAAGGTGCCGCATCTGAGTTACATCGGGGACGCCGATCTTGGGGAGCGCACCAATGTGGGCGGCGGCACGATAACCGCGAACTATGACGGTGTGCATAAGAATCACACCACCATCGGGTCCGACGTGCATGTCGGCGCGGGGAACCTTTTCGTCGGCCCTGTCGAGGTCGGCGATGATGTGACCACGGGAGCCGGCTCGGTTGTCCGCCATGATGTTCCGGATGGGTCGATGGCCTATTCCGAGAACACACAACATATCGTCGAGGGCTGGAAGCCCGCGTGGGAGCGTTGAGATATATGGCAGCACAGAGCAATTCCATCGAGTCCGCGCGCATCGCCGCCCGCGCTGCGGACAGGATCAAGGCGGAGGACATCGGAGCGTTCGACGTGTCCCAGCCGCTGCCCATCACGGATATCATGCTTGTCGCAACGGGGAAGAGCGAACGCCAGGTCCTCGCCATCGCCGACGAGGTGCAGAAGGACCTGTACCTTGAGGATGGTGGGAGACAGCCGCTTACGATCGATGGTCGTGAGGAGGGGCGGTGGGTGGTTCTTGACTTCGGGGATATCGTCGTTCATGTGATGCATCGCGAAGCGCACGACTTCTATGGTTTGGAGCGGCTGTGGGGGGATTGTCCCCGGGTCGATCTCGATCTTCCCCGGGCGGTCTCCACGGATGATTCCCCGACGGATGGTGAGGACGTTCGTTCCGGATCCGAGGATTCGCCGCATGATGGGCGGGCCGATGGCGGCCTGATGGCGTCTGGGCGCGTCGATGTCTGATTTGGGGGATGGCGTGGGAGGTAAGCGCGAATCACATGCCGTGCGGTCGCATCCCCGCTTGATGATTCTTGTGCGGCATGGCCGCACCTCGTACAACGCCCAGAACCGGTTGCAGGGGCAGATCGACATACCCCTTGATGAGGTGGGTCGCTGGCAGGCCGACAGAACCGCCGAGGCTCTTGCCGGTCTGTACGTCGACGGACGATCCGGTCCTCCTCCGGTGGTCGTCTCGTCCGATCTTGGCCGGGCCCTGAGCACAGCCCACGCCTTCGCCGACATGGTGGGTGTTCCCGTCCATCCCGATGCCCGAGTCAGGGAGCGTGATTTCGGCTCCTGGGAGGGGATTCCCGTGGATGTCCTGAAACGTGATTTCCCCGACGACTACAGGTTGTGGGTCGAATTCCGTGGCGGAGAGATGAGGCATGGTGCCGAGTCGAAGGCGCATGTGGGTCGCCGTGGCGTCGAGGCGTTGTCTGACGCGTCCGGTTCCATGTTCGCGGATCAGGATCTGATCGTATTCTCGCATGGTGCGTGGATCGCCCAGACAGTGCAGACGCTTCTGGGCATCGACCGCGTGGATCCCGGCTTCGGCACGCTTCCGTCCATGCGCAACGCCCATTGGGCGCGTCTTGCCCCTCTTGCTATTCCGGACGAGCCCCTCCGTTGGCGTCTGGTCGATTACAACCATGGTCCCGCCGAGGCCGATTCGGGAATATGGGACAATCCCAAGCTTCACTGATATGTGTTTTGCGCGGTGCGACGATGATGGGCCACGCCCGCGTGGGCGTGGCCAGGATGGGCGCCGAGTGGATGAACAGTCAGGGATGCAGCGTTAAGCCCGACGCATAAAAGGCGAATGACATTCGTTAATATGATGTCTATTGGTCGCGGGGCATCGCGACAGGGAACGGAATCGATCGGCGCGTGCATCGTCGATCGATGGGATTCCATCCATGCACGTAAGGAAACAAGGAAACGCGGGGGGCGGCCGCCCTTCGTGGGTTTCAATCACCACACCACCACCCAAGGGAGGGTTATTATGGGAATTCTTGAGAATGCTGCGGATCTCGCCAACAGCGCCGGACGCCATATCGGCGAGAAGGCCAAGGATCTGAAAGAACAGGCATCGGACGCGTTGGATGGCGCCAAGGCCGACGCGAAGGTGGCTCAGGCCGAGGCGGAACGAGACAGCACAAAAGCGAAGAACGACGCCAAAAAAGCCATGCGCAACGCGGACTGACGCGGAACCGCGGCTGGACGCCGGTCGCGTCCCAGCGTAGGACCCGACGCATATGTGAGCGGGGTGGCGATCCTTAGAGGTCGCCGCCCCGTTTCCTATGCGTGGTGTTAGTCTGAATGCCAATGGGAGCCCGTCGTCCACGGCGGATGTCCCGTCATGGTGGTGAAAGGCGGGGTGAGGGATATGGCGGATTCCTTGGTGGACCACGATGATCGCATGAGTGTGCCGGCCACGGCCCAAACGATATGGTGGCAGGTCTATCCGCTGGGATTCACCGGGGCTCCAATCAGACCCAGCACCATAACCCATCGGCCCGTTCATCGGCTTGCTCGAATCATCCACTGGCTTGACTATGTGGCTGACCTCGGCTGTGACGGTCTGCTCCTTGGTCCCATATTCACCTCATCGACGCATGGGTATGACACGCTCGATTTCCGCTCCATCGATCCGCGTCTGGGAGACGAGGATGATTTTCGCGCACTGGCGCGAGCCTGCCATTCGCGCGGGATCTCCTTGATGCTTGATGGTGTCTTCAACCATGTGGGAATCGAGAATCCGCTTTTTCGTAAGGAGTTGGCGGATGCCGCCGCTTCGATGTCCGCGGGAACGGACCGTGGGCGGTCAGACTCGCATAATCGGTTGTTCCACATAACGGCAAGGGATGATGGAACGTTGGACTATCCGGTATTCGAAGGGCATGGCGATCTGCCGGTTATGGATCACGAGAGCGCTTCGACTGCCGATTTGGTCGTTGACGTCATGGATTATTGGATGGATCGCGGGGCCGACGCATGGAGGCTTGACGCGGCCTACGCCGTTCCTCCGAGATTTTGGACGCAAGTTCTTCCGCGCGTGCGCTCCAACCATCCCGACGCATGGTTCCTAGGCGAGGTGATCCATGGGGATTATCCGGCCATCATCGGTGAGTCAGGCATGGATTCGCTCACCCAGTACGAATTGTGGAAGGCCATATGGAGCTCGCTGGAGTCCGGGAACTTCTATGAACTGGACTGGTCGCTGAAACGCCACGACGCCTTTCTGGATCATTTCATCCCGCAGACGTTCATCGGAAACCATGATGTCACGCGCATCGCCAGCAAGGTCGGAACTCCGATGGCGAGAATCGCCGCGCTTCTGCTGTTCACGGTCGGTGGGACCCCGAGCGTCTACTACGGTGACGAGCTGGCCTTGAGCGGAGTGAAGGAGGACCGTGCGGGAGGCGATGACGCGGTGAGACCGGAGTTTCCCGATTCCTTCAACGACATGGTCCTCACCCCGGAATCCAGAGGGATGCGCGACGTCTATCGCGACATCATCCGTATGCGGAAAGACCGTCCGTGGCTGGCCTCCGCCCACACGGCGCCTGTAGAGGTGGACAACAGGCGGTATGTGTACGACGTCGCTCCAGCCGACGGTCGGGAAGCCGCGAGGGACCGGGATGGGAGCCTGCGCGTCATCGTCGAGCTTGATCCGGTTCCGCACGCCACCATCCTTGAGGGCGATCGCACCCTGTTGACGGTGGATGCCGATTAGGCGAAGGGCTGGGAGACCTTGGTGAGTGACGACATGTCCTCATCGTCCAAGACCTGTGAGGCGGATTCGATCAGCGCAGGAAGTTGGTCGACGGTTCGCGCCGAGGCTATCGGGGCGCTCACCGCAGGACGATGTCGCAGCCATGCGAGAGCGACGGTGGCGGGTTGCACGTCATGCTTGGCTGCGATGGACGAGAGCCGCTCCACGACGGCGAAACCATCATCGTTAAGGACGTCGCCGAGCATTCCCGATCGGGCGGAGCCCTGCGCGTCCTCGGCCCTGTGATATTTCCCAGTGAGGAAGCCGGATGCGAGCGCGAAGTATGGAAAGACCGCGAGGTCCTCACTCTGGGCGACGGAGTCGAGGCCGGCTTCGAAGGCCGCGCGGTGGACGAGATTGTAGTGTGGCTC
The DNA here is from genome assembly GCF_949292005.1 of uncultured Bifidobacterium sp. Lineage (GTDB taxonomy): Bacteria > Actinomycetota > Actinomycetes > Actinomycetales > Bifidobacteriaceae > Bifidobacterium. The sequence continues at coordinate 12,497 of NZ_CASEXV010000059.1, forward strand.
CAAGGCGACAGGTAGGACGAATCCCTCGCGTCGCGCGATGTCAAACCACTCCCTGATGCGGTCAGGGGTGTAGTTGGACAATCCCACCGCACGGACAAGACCCTCACGCACGAGCTTATCGAAGGCCGCCGCGGTCTCCGCCAGGGGTGTGGACTGGTCGTCGAAATGCGCGTAATAGAGATCGATGTGGTCTGTTCCCAGACGCAGAAGAGATTCACGGGCGGCCGCGGCGATCGTGGATGCGCCGAGCCCGTGGTATTGGGGATGCTCGCTCACCTTGGTCGCGATCAGCGCGTCGCGACGGTGTCCCGATGTCTCCAGCCATCGGCCGAGTATGATCTCCGACTCGCCTCCGGAGTGCCCGGGCGCCCAAGCGGAATACACGTCGGCCGTGTCGATGAGGGATCCTCCGTTGTCGATGAAGGAGTCGAGGACCCGACGGCTGCTCGTCTCATCGCTGGTCCATCCGAAGGTGTTTCCGCCAAGGACGAGTGGGAGGATGTCCACGGCGGAGCCGCCGTCAAGACGGAGGCGCGTGGTCGGGGTCGAGGCTATGTGGTTGTGGGACATGATGATGTGCCCTTTCTGGGATGCGGGGACACCGTTGCGCTTGTGACGTTGTGGCAACGGCAATGACGTTGAGGCAATAAAGGACGGGGCGATCCAGCTCAATGGATACCGCCCCGTCCTTGTCGTGGAGAGCCGGCCGTCGTCGTTCCGAAGCGGCCGTGGTCCGATCAGGCCTTGGAGATGGTTGTTCCGGCCTTGGCTCCGGCGGAGAGGTCGTCGATCTCCGTGATCTCCAGAACGGGGACTACAGCGGGCTTCTTGGTGCCCTTCTCCTCGGCGGCCTTCACCTGGGCGTCGTAGACGGCGTCATCCTTGTGCAGGACGACGTTTCCGCGGAAACGGTAGCCCTTCTTCTCGGCGAGGTTCGCATAGGCCACGACGAGCGGGCTTCCGGCCTCAAGATTGCGGTAGTGCTGGCCCGCGGTGCGCTCGTGGTACGCGAGGTGGTTATCGTCGAGGACGAACATGGACATCTTCGGACCGATGTTCAGTTCGCCGTCCTTGCTAACCGTGGTGATCCATGCGAGGTTGTTGGCGATGAACTCCTTCATCTCCGGTGTGAGAGTTGGCATGACCTCTGTCCTTTCCTTTTGTGAGCTCCAGTTCCTTCTCTAGGTTATCTCCCCTGAGGGTCGATGGAGGCGCGATGTGACGTAAGTCACGGGGGGATCGTGGGGATGGCGGTCGTCCGGCATGGAAGTTCGCCCGTTGGCGCAATAATCGGGTGCGTGCGTGTTCGCGATAAGCGCAGAGTATCGTGTGTGGGGCCCATATGGGCATGGTCGGAATGAGTCCGGGTGCGTCCCGGCCAGGGAGTGTGGAGGAGAGAGATGGGGTGGTCGACCGACACCGCGCTACGCCGGCATGTGCGCGATTTCCGCAGCCGCATGTCCCGTTCGTTCCCTCCCAACCTCGCGCGGTTGATGCTTCTTGCATGCGCGGCTCTGTGGGGCGGAAGCTATCTGGTCGCCAAAATAGCCATGGAGACGATTCCTCCCATGTGGCTCATGTTCATCAGGCTTGGCGGAGCGTGCCTCGTCATGCTGGCGCTTTTCCATCGATCCATCCTTCCGAGCCTGAGGCGGTCGATTGTCGTGCCCGCGCTTGTGGTCGGCGGCACATATTTTGGTTCCATGGCGCTTCAGACCACAGGATTGCAGACGATCGACCCTGGCCGCAGCTCGTTTCTGACCGCCGCCTATGCGGTTCTCACGCCATTCGCCGTATGGCTGGTGACGCGGATGGCTCCCAAGGCGATACATGTCGTCTCCGCGATCATCTGCATGACGGGTGTGGGATTCGTGGCGCTGAAGCCCAGCACCGCGACGCTGCAGCTGTCGTACGGGGATGTGCTGACTCTGATCAACGCCGTCTTCGTGGCGTTCAACATCGTTTATCTAGGAATCTATATCAAACGTTTCAACCCTCTAGCTATGACGTTCGTTCAATTCGTGGTCGCGGCTGTGCTCTTTCTGGCATCTGCGCTTGCGTTCGAGCCCGGGCCCAATGCGGCATGGATGGACTCTGAAGTGGTGTGGAGCATTCTCTACCTTCTTCTCGCGGCGACGACGCTCGCCCAGATCATGCAGAACATCGGTCTTGCGCACGTGCCCACATCCAGCGCGTCGATCATCATGTGCAGCGAAAGCGTCTTCTCGGTGTCCTTCTCGGCCATCTTCTGGGGCGAGCGTGTCGGATGGACGTCCTTGGTGGGGTTCGCGTTGATATTCGCTGCGATGGTTTTGTCGTCGATGGGGGGAAGGACGCCGGTCGGATACCATCGTCGGCACGACATGACGTCGATCCACGGAGATTCCGAGGATGTCCAGCTGCTGTAAAGCCTCACTGGCGTCTTGTCGTTTACTGTGGTGCCCGTGAAGAAGTTTTTTCAGGGGATATCCTTTTCGCAGATACTCGCCGGCGCGCTGGCGGCGGTGACCTCGTTCCTGCTCGCCGCGAAGATCGGCATCGCGGGATCGGTGATCGGCGTGGCCATAGGCTCCATCGTGTCGGCCATCGCCTCGCAGATATATCAGAATGTGTTCAAGGAATCATCGAAGAAAATCCAAGTGGTGAGCTCCCGCGATCATGATGATGATGGCGATATTGGCGAATCGGGAGACGCCGCCGGCTCCGCTGCTGAAGTCGGATCCACGGCGGAGAAGGGGAACTCGTCGCAGGCCAATTCCGAAGCGGACGCGGATTCGACGGTGGTCGTGGGTTCCGTGGATGCGGTGGACTCCGATAAGCGGATGCCGACTTCCGGCTCCTCCGCGGGTTCCACGGCAATTCTTGAGCCCGTCCCGTCGAAATCGGAGGAGCGTGTCGCGGATTCTCAATCGCAGCCACACCCACGCGTGGTCTCCTCCCAGGATGTCTCCGGGAGTTCGGGGAGGCGTGGGAGCGCCGTCACGGGGGCCGACATCATCGCCCAGCGCCGGCATAGACAGCGCAGGAGCGCCATAATAGTGGCGGTTGTCAGTGGCCTGGTGGCGACGCTCATATCCGCCGGTGTCGTTCTTCTCGTCACCAACGGCCACGGCACGGATGATGTTGTGCGGACGATGGTCAACAATTCCCGAACGGAACGCCGTGACGGGCAAAGCCAGACGCCTGATTCCGGTGGCCGTTCGTCCACGCGCTCGAACTCGCCTTCGACCGACTCCGCATCGCCGTCCTCGGATTCCTCGACGTCGTCCACCTCGACGTCGTCCCCCTCGACGTCGTCGCCGACATCCACGTCGTCTCCGACTCCCACGTCGTCCCCGACCACATCCTCTGCCGCGCCGACGTCATCCGGTGGTTCGAATGCGGATGACGGTGATGACACCGTCTCAACCGAGAACTCGACGGCGACATCGTCCAGCCAGCAGAAAACCCAGAGTTCGAACTAGCTTGGCGATTAGCTTGGCGTTTGTGTCGATTGCCTGCTCATGGGTCAATATGCGGGCGTAATCGACACGCCGACTTGTCGAGGTTGTCGAACTGTTGTAGCCTGTCTAAGGCCCAAACGGGTCGAGTTTTGGGGCTATGGCGCAGCTGGTAGCGCATCTCCATGGCATGGAGAGGGTCAGGGGTTCGAATCCCCTTAGCTCCACCAAGACCCTAGGATCGTTGATTTTCCAACGGTCGCGGGTTAAGAATAATGCTGAAAATGTATTATTACTTGTATTATTATTTTTGGCTTAATCGACGAATCCAACGAAACGTGTGACTGAAGTCGAATGCTCAACTCACAGCTCTCATCGTTGGGATCTCAACGTTCTCGTCACTCTTGTGACTGTTACCAAGGGATAGTCTAGGGAAGACAGTGGTTCCTGGCGGAACCACGTCGCTACGCTGATGCTCCGCGACCCTAGACTATCCCACCGCTTCGGCTTCCAATCCTCTGGTATTTCGTCTAATTCTTCAGGTCTCACCTTTCTACGTGCTCCTCACCGATTTTTATTCGGTTTTATTCGCGGTTATTCGGCATTATTCGGTTCTGAACAACACCTCAGCATTACTGCTACTTAAAATTATTCGGTTATTCGCGGTCCCCACTTGTAGTACTGGGGACCCGCGCTTCGCGTCGCGTGATCACCACGCATCACATGCTCGCACTGCGCACAACGGCCAGCAGATCTCGCCCATCGCTCGACTGCTGGCCGTGCACACATCACGCCCACATGCCACGCGCAATCACTCATCAACACACCCCAAACCTTCTAGGGCTTCTCGACCCATCAACAAATCCAGATGCATCGACCCACTCACGATCTTCATTCCAATGACCACCAAGATCGCGTATCGTAATCAAGCTTGTAATCACTTGCAATCCGCCCAGCTCAACTGTTTCAGTTCCCCTTCTAAGAGAGGAAAAACCTGGCCATTACACGCGGACAAGCCGCAGCGCTAACCCACTCAACTCAACCAGTTCAAACGACCAACACACGAGATTGCCCTCTAACAAATACTCATGCCACACGTAGGGGGGGGTAAATACATACCAATCATGGTCGAGCGTCTATGGTGCGTTAGATTGCGTCTAAGGCATGGTCCAGCATCGAGCCACCACTCAACTCAATCAACTCAGCCAGTAGATTCCACAAATCGCAATGTATTATTATCTGTATTATTATTCCAGATCAGATGCTATGACCGCTGTTATACCAACAAAAATGACAAACCCCGGCAGCTCCACAGACAGGTTGAGGCCACTTCTTCGGAAGTGGCCTTTTTCGTTGGGACAGCGGGATTTTGGAATAGCGGCAATCGGAATATCACCGGAATGTCAGGAGCATCGCCGTTTTCATTGAATTCGCGTTACTAGAATTCTGCTATCTCGGTCAAGGGACCATGTCTGGTTTCTCTGGCAGGTTATCGTGGGCTATCGCAGGACTGTCGGTTTTCGTCCAGAACTAGATGGCTCGTGTATCCGGCCAGGTCCGCGGCGCGAGATCGTCCAGCGTGACGTCCAGAACCTCGGCCAGACTGATCAGATTGCGAAGTCCGGGATTCGAAGGCTGGCCGTCACGGTTGGCGCCTGATTCCAATCTTTGATATTGCGAGCGGCTCATTCCCGCGTCGTGGGCAATCCTCTCTTGGCTTATGCCCTTCTGATTGCGCAGGCGTTGAAGATTACGGCCGAATAATGTGGCATAATCCGCCCATTGCTCGTCGGTGAACAACTGTTGCGCCATATGCTCATCCTTCCCTCGAACCTCGGGAATCATGCTACCCCCGTCGGGGATCCCGCGGCATCCGTTTGCCCAACTCGCTGCGCGGCCGATCGCTGCGCGGCTGAGACAGGCTCGTCGCGTTCTGATCGGGAATGGCAAAGGGGTGCCAAAACTTGAGGAAATGCTGAAAATGGGTGGATGGAGGGCCTGACACGAGTATGGCGGTGCCAGGTCCCCCTGTCCTCATCCCGGAGATCTGGATGCCCTTGTCCGTGGACGGGGGTCCACACGCGATCGCGTGTTGGGACATGTGACATCATGGACGTGCATTCTTCCCGAAGTCTTCCCACAGCCTGTAAGCGCAATAGGGGAATCCTTGGAATCCGCCAAGTGTCGGGCGAAGTCCGGGGGCTTTTTCTGTTCATGGATCCTCTATTCATGAACCTTCCAGAGATTTTCGACATCTTCCTGATGGCATGACAATGCAACGGCCAGAACGGTTCGCCATACTGTCGTTCAAGGCCCCGGTTTCTCTCTCTCCCTTTCCTTCCCGGGGCCGCACTCGTGAAAGGTTGGTGGGCTGCGATGACACGCGTGGTGATTGGACTTCTGGTCTTCTGGACCATCGTCCTCATCGTGAGCCTCGTGGTCGCCCGCCTGTTCTGGATGGCTCCGGTCTCGCTTCTGCTTGCCGCGGCCACCCTGGTGTGGAGCGTCGCGCATGCGTTATTCGATGATTAAACGTCTTTGCGTTGGCTTCTGGTGTTGGCTGCTGTTCGGCATCTTGTCTGGATTCCCTTCTGACGGATTGTGACTGAGCCATACGGCTCGTATGCTGGTGTGGATCTGGGATTGCCGCGGCGTATGCCGGGCCATGCATGGCTACGGAGGTCAGGGAAAGGTCGGATGTGTCTTTTATCGCAAGTTTCACGGGGCCATTCATTCTGTCTGTTGTTCTCTGGCCTTTCGCATCGCTTCTTCTGACGCTTCCCGTTCTCGCGTTCCTGTACCATCGCGACAACGGTTTGCGATTCCGGCCGGCCTTTGAGGCCTATCTGGTGGTTCTGTATCTTCTGGCACTGGTGTGCTTCACCATGTACCCGCTTCCCTCGGATCCCGTGGCCTTCTGCTCGACTCACCATCTGGAGCCTCAGCTCAATCCCCTCCAATTCATCTCCGACATCCGCACGGATGGCGTCAGGGGAGTGCTTCAGCTCGCGTTGAATGTGGTCTTCTTCGTGCCATTGGGCTTTTTCATGGGGCGGACCTTCCGTTGGCCTTTCCGCGTGGCCCTTCCCGTGGGTTTCCTTGCGTCCCTATGCATTGAAACGGCGCAACTGACAGGCCTGTTCCATCTGTATCCCTGCGCGTACAGGCTTTTCGATGTCGACGACCTTCTGACCAACACGCTTGGGGCCGTCATTGGCTTCGCCATCGCGCAAGCTTTCTCCCGCGCCTTTCCGCCGGAGCTTGTGGATGCCGAGACGATTGACTCCAACCCGGGTCTTGTGCGCCGCTTCGTCGCGTTCTCCATCGACATGACGCTTGTTCTTTCGGCATCCATACCGACGGTGTTCCTTATCTGGATGGCGAGCGGACAGGTTGGAGGGAACCCCCTCAACGCCCGATACAGCGTTGCTGTGGAGGTCTTCTTCTTCGTGCTGTTCGAGGCGGTTGTTCCGTGGTTCCGTGATGGGCGGACGGTTGGCGGCGCCTTCACCCGGATGACGGTCGAGACCCGGCCCAGGACCCCTGTCCGTCGGGCGGTTTTCCATGCCGTGAGAACCGCGACGCTGTACGCCATGACCTTCAGTTGGCTGGCGTGGGTCTCGGCGATGCCGCTCATCATCGCCGTTGTTCTGTGGGTGTTCTGGATGGTGACCCGGCGTATGCCGTACGATCTCATCTGACCTTCACCCCACGACATCTGTCCTGTTCGTCGGCTAGAACTGCGTCAGGTGACCTATCAACGAGTTATTGACGCAAGATTTTTGTTGTCCGTGCTGTGCACCGGAATCCTTTCGTTCGCGGGGGTTTTGGTCGAGACGGCTTTGAACGTCGCCTTCCCCTCGTTGATGCGACAGTTCGGAATTGGAACGTCCACGGTGCAGTGGGCGACCACAGGCTACCTTCTTGTTCTGGCCATCGTGCTTCCCGTGTCGTCGTATCTCAAAAGAAGTTTCGCGACCAGGCATCTGTTCGTCGCGTCAACCGTGCTGTTCATCGTCGGTACCGTGCTATGCGCCGCAACCCCCGTGTTCGCCGGGCTTCTTGCAGGCCGCATGCTGCAGGGGCTGGGGACGGGCATGGCGTTGCCGCTGATGTTCGGCATAGTTCTTGAGCAGTCGCCCTTCAACCGCATGGGAATGATGATGGGAGCGGCCTCGGCCATAACGGCGCTGGCTCCTGCTGTGGGGCCGTCCGTCGGCGGTCTGGTCATAGAGCACTGGGGATGGAGGATGATCTTCGTCCTTCTCGTTCCGATTCTTCTTGTCTCTCTGGCCGTCGGATCGTGGGCGATACGTCAGGGCTCCACTCCCGAGCGTGGAGCCCTTGACATCGCCGGATGGGTGATGTTGGCGATTGGCTTCACCGCTCTGCTTATGGGGTTGTCATCGACATCCTCGTCCGGATGGCTGTCATGGCGTTTTGCGGCGTCCCTGCTGGTGTTCGCCGTGTGCATGGCCGGTTTCGTCGTCAGATCGTCGAACGCTCGCAATCCCCTCATACGTGTCAGCGTGTTCCGCCATCCTGTTTTCATTCTCGCTTTGGTGGCAATCATGCTCACCCAGTTCACGATTCTGGCTTTGGGATATCTTCTGCCTAATGTGGGGCAGGAGGTTCTCGGGGCTAGCGCGTTCCAGGCTGGATGCATCCTTCTTCCCGGCTGCGTTCTCGGGGTCGTTCTGGCACCGTTGAGCGGTGGGATCCTCGACAGGTTCGGCGCGTCCAAGCCGGTTGTGATCGGTTCGGGGGGAATCGTCGTGTCGCTTGTCCTCATGCTGCTCACCCAAAGAACGGACGGCACGGTCGCGATGTACATGATGGCCTATGTTCTTTTCGCGGCAGGGCAGGGAATGTGTGTTCCCACGGGAATGACCCATGCCTACGCCCACGTTCCTGAGGACAGGCAATCCGACGCCAACGCGGTGATGAACACCATGCAGCAGTTGGCGGGCGCGTCTGGAACCGCAGTGACCACATCCATCGTGGCATCCGCGCAGCGTGGGGTATTGCCTATCGCCGTCTCCACAAACGTGGGGGCGGGCGCGTCCCTGGTTGTTCTGTCGGTGGTCGCGGCGGTTGCGATGGCGCTTTTCGCGGCTTCCCTTATCGTGGCGGCGCGTTTGCCGTCCACGTCGTGTTCCTGATGGGAAAGGCCCGGTGGATGGGGATGGCGGGATAATGATCGCATGACACAGGATCTCATATCGTTGACGGTCATCATGGCGGTGTCCGTGGTGTGCCCGATCGTCTCCCGTCTCATACCGCGGCAGGCCGTGCCGCAGACGGTTCTTCTGCTTGTCGCCGGAGCCGCGCTGGGGCCCTATGGTCTCGGCGTCATCCATCTGACGAAGGCCGTGGATCTCATATCGGAGCTGGGTCTGGGCTTCCTGTTCCTCATCGCTGGCTACGAGATAGAACCTTCCCGCCTTGGAGGGCATCAGGGCAGGATGGGTTTGGCCACCTGGCTGGTCACCTTCGGGCTGGCCTGGGGGCTGGTGATTCTTCTTCCGTTCTTCACCACGCATGACATGAACGGCGCGGCCGCCGCGATCTGTCTGACCACGACGGCCTTGGGCACCCTCATGCCCATACTCAAGGAACGCAGTCTTGAGGGAACGCCCGTAGGAGACGCCGTGGTCGCGTATGGGACCTGGGGGGAGCTGTGCCCGATCGTGGCCATGGCGGCGCTGCTCTCGGCGAGGACTCAATGGCAGACGTTTCTCGTTCTCGCGGCGTTCTGTCTCATCTGCGCGGTGGTGGCGGTAGTTCCGGTGGCGGCCCGCAGAACAGGGGGATGGCTGTACCGTTTCGTCGTCGACACGTCCGACACGTCCTCTCAGACGCTGATGAGAATAACCGTGCTTCTGCTGCTTGCCCTGGTCACATGCTCCGCGATCTTCGGGTTGGATTTGGTGCTTGGAGCCTTCGCCTCCGGTTTCGTGCTTCGAATGATTCTTCCCGATGGGTCCGATTCCCTGGACGTGAAATTGGACGGGGTCGCTTACGGATTTCTGATTCCCGTGTTCTTCGTCGCATCCGGCGCCGTGATCGACGTGCATGCGGTGGCGTCGGATCCCACTCTGTTCGTCGTGTTCATCCTCATGCTTCTTCTGGTTCGCTCCCTTCCCGTCTTCCTTGCGATGGCTGCGGATCGTCGCAATCCCATGTCCTCCCACAACCGGGCGACGGTCGCGCTCTACTGCGCCACCGCGCTGCCATTGATCGTCGCGGTGACGTCGGTCGCGGTGTCGTCCGGAGCTATGAGAAGGGCGACGGCCTCGACTCTTGTCGCCGCCGGTGCCGTGACCGTTTTGGTCATGCCGCTGCTCGCCTTGATGACATCCCGCGTGGCGGACGCACATCCTGTCGGCGCCGTTCGCGAGATAGCCCATTCCCCGCGTGAGGCCCGGGCCATTCTCGCGGAACACTGGGATCTGTTCGAATTGATGCGCACGCTTGATCGTCTGGAGGCACAGCATTCTGACATCCGCGATGAGATCCATCGATCCCTGCACGGTGATATGGGCGTAATCACCGACACCGTAAGGGAGAGGCGGCGCAAGGCGGTTGAGCGGGCACTTCGCGACCATCGCAGGCTTCAGGAGGAGTTGTCTCGCAGACGCCAGTCGCTGAATGTGGATAATCAGGATGGTGAAGGGGACGCCGGAGAGGACGTTTAGACCGGCCATGTGTGGGCAGATGTTCGTCGGATGGCGGATAATTGGACGCATGGCAAGCAGGGGATGCGTGGACGAATCGAATATGCGTTGGCGGGGAGTGGCGGCGTCGAAGGCCGGGCAGGTCGTTGATCTTCCCCTAGCGGCGATGCTGGGGGTCTTCCACGGAGGTGCGGTTATACAGCTCTCGTTGTGCGTGGTGTCGCTCATCCTCCATGGGGTTGTCATCTGGCAGGTGTGGGCCGTGACCGTTCTGGCCATCGTGTGCTCGGCGGTGATAGCGGCGTGGGTTCTGTGGCACAAGTCATACAGGATCCCGTGGTGGATGGGCGTCATTCATCTGTCGGCGACTGTGGTGGCCATGGTCGTGCAGGGCCTTTTCCTGCCGCGTGACGTTCAACTGGGGAATTGGAATGTCTGGGCACCCGCCTATGCGGGTCTTACCCTCGCAACCCTTCCCGCGTGGATTCCGTCGACTTCTCTTGCCATCGCGGTGGGCGCCGCCGTGGCGGCGCTGTACGTTGTGGTCGTTCTTCCCGGCAATGAGACGTTGTTCCTGTCGGTATCGATGAACGTCGTCGGGTATCTGGTCTTTGTCGTGGCGGCGGCCATGCTTCTTCAGGTCGCCCGGCGTTTGGCCAGACAGGTCGAGGAATCGCATTCGGAGTCGGTCAGACTCGCCGGCGAATTGAAAATGGACCGTTATCTTTTTCATATGCACAATGCCAGCGGGCTTCTCGCCCGGTTGTCTAGGGACGACATCCCCGACGCCATACTCCCCGCTTTGCGCATGCAGGCGGCGCGTGAGGCCTCCCGTCTGCGCGTGGCCATGACATCCAGCGTGGATGACACCTCGCAGTGGTGGTCGTTGGGGCGCGTTATATCGAACGCGATCAGCGGATTCGGCCATCTTCCCCTTGAGATCAACGATCTTCTCGGAAGGCACGTCGCGCTTCCCGTCCATCAGGCGATGGCGGTTCAGATGGCTCTGATCACAGTGCTGTACAACGTTCAGTTTCACGCCAAGGCGCATGAGGTGACCATCCATGCGGACGACCATGGTGGTTGGTGGGAGGTGTCCGTCGTGGACGATGGCGTGGGCTTCGATCCGGCCTCCATAAGCTATGGGTTCGGTCTGCAGCATCAGGTGCTGGAGCCTCTGAAGGCGGAGGGACTGTCCGTCAGCATAGAATCGGCGCCAGGGGAGGGGACCGCTGTAACAATCCGCTCGTTCCCGCGACAGTAGGCGGGTGTGGATAATTCCTCCGATGGGGATCGTTTAATCGCTTAAAGCGGATATCCGCATCTCATTGTGGGAAATTCATCCTTCGGCGGTATGGTCTTGCAGGGATGCCCGTCTTCGGCGGGTGGGAAGAGATGTGGGGGTATTCGACCGATGTCGACCGAGAACCGGCCGCGTGTCGCGGTTATCGACGATGAGACGCAGACCAGACGCACGTTCGCCGTGGCGTATCCGCAACTGGATGTCGTGGGATCGTATTCGTCTGTGGAGGAGGAGCTGTCGCACTCGCCGGCTGTGGATCTCGTGGTTCTCGATCTGATGCTTGACACGGGGGCGTCCTCGGATGGATTGCTGCAGGGAACCGCCGCCGTTCATCGATTGTCTCAGAAAGGCCTTGTCTGTCTTTATACGGACGAGAGGCGACCGTTGGTGATCGCCAGATGCTTCGCCGCAGGGGCGATTGGATTGGTCCGCAAATCCGATTCACTGGAGGACAACGCGCAGGGGTTTCTCAAGGCCGCCACGGGTTCTCCCGTGGTTCCCCGTTCGATGGTCGGGCTCGCGGAGTTGCTGTCGCGCCGCGACCGCCTTCCCGAATTGACGGAACGGCAGGTGCAGGTTCTTAATGCACGGGCCCGCGGGGAGTCCTGGAGGTCCCTGTCACGGCGTCTGAACATATCGCCAAAAACCGCGTACGACCATCTGGAGGCTGTGACGGCCAAAATGGTTTGGTACCTGCACGATGTGGGTCTCGATTATGACGCGTCTCCCGCGGATGTCGAGCGTGCGCTGGGTCTGGCTCCGGGTGATCTTGACGATCGTCGGTGGAGCTGATCGTCCTCGTAATCTTCCACAGTTCGAATAGTTCGTCGACCGCGTTGTCGTTGCCTTGATCCCCATCCCCGAGCAAGCAGCAGGACTATTACAGCAGTGGTGATGTGATGCGCGCAAACGGAAACACACACCCTCCATTTTCCGGGTATTGGAGATTCGCGCGCGAATAACGCGACGAGAACGGCTGATGGTGGCAGATGGGTCGCGGTCGGAGGCCGGAAGGATGTCCGCCGAGTGTTCCTGCCTGTTCGTATCCCTGGTTTTCATCCCATGGTTTTCCTCCCGCGAACGTCCATTTATCTATTTTCGGAAACGTTCGGTGCCGAGGAATGGAAGGGCCGCCCCGATCGATCGGGGCGGCCAGGCGCACCCTTACGCCATCGCGAGTTCGCGGATGGCCTTTCCCTCATGCTCCATCGCGCATCTGTCGCAGATGGGCAGGAGGTCCGAAGCCGAGTCGTCGGTGGGTGTGGGGGCTCCGCAGTAGGCGCAACGTCCCCTACTTTCGGCGAGAATCCGTTCAATCGCGGTATCGACGATGTCGTCGATGTCGTCATCCAACGTGAACGCAACTTGTGGTTTGCTCATGTCGAACCTTTCCATCCGGAGTTGTGTTCCGGAACGCTATCATTGTAGACAGCGGTGTCGTTGGCTGCCAGAGATTGTCCACAGGGGGAACACGACGGAAACATGTCATAGGGGGGTCGTGCGGGCGCAGCTTTTGACAGCGAGTCGTCGCCGGCCGCGGCTCGCCTCTTGTGCCACAATGGGAGCGTCCGTGGAACTCCGCGGCTGAAGGGAGCGTCATGCAGGGGCCTTGGGGCGTGCTTCTCGTATATTCTCCGACAATCGTCTTCGGACTTTTCCTCGTCGTGTCCCTGATTCGTGAGCCGCGGCAGTTCCGTAACGCCATCTGGCTGCTGCTGTTCATCATCACACTCAGCGCGTGTCTTTTCCTTCAGTTCGGCACGGTCTGGATGCTTCTTCCCATTCTTGCCATCGTCGTTCTCGCCCCCGTGGCGGTTGTGGTGTTTCTGGTGGCCAACACCGTGGTGGTCACCAGAAACGAGGGGGTGTCCCTTGCCACGCTGCTGCCCGGGATCCTCGCTCTGGCCGTTGTGGGATACATCGCGCTGCTCCCGGTTCTAACGGTTCTCAAGGCTCCGGAATGGGTTATGGACATCGCCATGCTCGTCATGGTGGAGGGACTGTGGTTTTTCCTGTCCTTCGTGGCGCTTCTCATGTACTCGTGGCTCTACCGGCTGTTCCCGAGGCGGCGGGTCTACGACTACATTATCATCCACGGTGCCGGACTTCAGGGTGACAAGCCCACGCCGCTGCTTCGCGGCAGGATCGACCGAGCCGTCACCTTGTGGGAGCGTCAGAACAGACGTGCCAAGATCATCGTCTCCGGGGGTCGGGGTGATGACGAGACCATCAGCGAGGCCGAGGCCATGAGACGCTATCTCGTCGATGAGCGCAAGGTTCCCGAAACGGCCATACTGATGGAGGATCAGTCGACCACGACCCTCGAGAACCTGCGTCTGTCGAAGAGGATCATGGATGATCTCAGCGGGGAGGACGCCTATCGCGCCGCGCTGGTGACAAGTGACTATCACGTGTTCAGGGCGAGCGAATACGCGCATGTGCTCGGAATGAGGGCCGACGGTGTGGGCAGCCACACGAAGGGCTATTACTGGCCGAGCGCGTTCATCCGCGAGTTTGTGGCCATCAGCCGCTCCCACATGTGGCCTTACATCATCATCGCCATTGTGTGGGTCGCTTGGTCGGTTCTCGCCGGGGTCGCATCGATGATGGCATGATGCCGGAGTGTCGATTTCGGCGTCGATACAGGAAAAGCTGATACAGGAAAAGTTGATACAAAAAAGCCGGTGAGGGAAAGAAGAGGAGGAGGGTGTCGCATGATTGATGAGGTGGTGTTCGTCCGGCATGGACGCACATCGTACAATCTGTCGCGCCGACTTCAGGGGCAGATCGACATTCCGCTCGACGCGGTGGGCCGATGGCAGGCGGATATGACCGCGTACGCCTTGGCAGGCCGCTATTACTGGGCCAAGGTGGCCTCGTCCGTGGACAGGGCTGGTCGTGTGGACAACGCCGATGATGCCGGTGGTGCGTCCGCGGATCGTTCTGCCTACGGATCGCTTCCGCCGGTTGGCAGGTCGCTGCGCGTGGTGTCATCCGATCTTGTCCGCGCGAGGCAGACCGCCGAGGCGCTCGCCGACGCCATTCACGTCGGTGTGCGGTGCGACGCGCGTCTGAGGGAACGCAGTTTCGGCAGGTGGGAGGGACTCACCCGTGAGGAGGTTCGTGAGCTTGACGCGGAAGCCTACCGATCTTGGAAGGCCCACTCCGGAGGAGAGCGCGCCTATGGCGTGGAGGACAGACGTGACGTCGGACGCCGTGGCGCCGAGGCTGTGTCCTCGTTGGTGCGGGAACATGCCGATGACGTTCCGACCACGATGGTTCTCATCGGACATGGATCGTGGATCGTCGCGACCATCGCCACGCTTCTTGGCCTGTCCGGTGAGGCGATAAGCGCGATGGGTGCCATGCGCAACGGGCACTGGTCGGTTATGACTCCGACGCCGACGAACGGAGGGGGCCTGCGGTGGACGCTTGAGGAATATAACCGTGGTCCATCAACCGACGAGGATTGGGATAATGGCCCCTCCTACCTCCGTGTGCCGGGAGCACCTTTGTGGCGTCCTCTGGATGCCACGGCGGGCAGGGCGTGAGCATGTGCGGAACGGGGTTCCTGCGTGGTGTGGGAACCATCCATCCGGGTGTTGAACTATCGTATAGGGGGCGCTTGTGAATCGTCGCCGGTTATGCCTTGCGGACTCAATGGGAACGCAGACGGAACCGGCGCGGCTTGTGGAGGCTCCGCGTGGTTGGTCGAACGGTGGAAGGCAGGTGAGCCATGCTAAGGATGTTCAACACCGTGAATGGTCAGATTGAGCGAATCGACAGACCCGTTGACGGCGCGTGGCTCCATCTCACCGAACCGACCGACGTCGAGCTGGCGTCGGTGTCTCAGGAGACCAGGATCGATCTGGCCGACCTGAGGGCTCCTTTGGATGATGAGGAGCGCTCACGTGTCGACGCCGAGGACGACTACACGATGATCATCGTGGACATCCCCACAGTGGAGGAGCGCAACGGGCGCGACTGGTATGAGACGATTCCTCTCTCGATCATCGTCACGGAGAACCTCATCATCACCGTGTGCATGCAGGACACGCCCGTCCTGCATCCCTTCATGGAGGGGACGATTCGAGGCTTCAACACCTTCATGAAATCACGTTTCATTCTCCAGATCCTCTACAGGAACGCGACGATGTACCTACGCTACTTGCGCATCATCGACAGGGAAAGTGACAGGCTCGAGCTCAAGCTGAGGCATTCCATGCAGAACAGGGAGATCCTCATGCTGCTGGAGCTGAGCAAGACCTTGGTCTATTTCACGACCAGCCTCAAATCGAACGAGATCGTGATGGAGAAGCTCACGACGCTGTCCCGCATCAAGCAGTACCCTGAGGACGAGGACCTTCTCGAGGACGTCATCACCGAGAACAAGCAGGCCATCGAGATGGCCAACATCTACAGCGGGGTTCTGGCCAACATGACCGACGCTTTCGCCTCGATTGTGTCGAACAACCTGAACAACGTCCTGCGCATCTTCACCATCATCTCCATAACCTTGTCCATTCCGACCCTGATCTTCTCCATGTATGGCATGAACTTCCAGAGTGGTGGAATGCTCGGAATGCCACTGACGGGCAACAGATGGGGATTCATCATCGTGATCGCCGTGTCGATGATCCTGTCCGCCGTCGTCACGTGGTTCCTCACTCGGTCACGGTTGTTCCGGTGACACCACAGCCATCGACGCGACCCATACCCGCAGATCGGCCCGCGCGGCCTCACGGCGTCCGGAGGGTCGACCATTATGCTGGTGCCCTATGAGACGATTGCCGAACGTGGGCCGTGGCCTTTCGCGAGCCATACGAGGAGCCGTCGTCCGTGCGCTCGCGGTGGCGCTCTCTGTGGCCGTCACCATATCCGTCTCCTCCTGTTCCGCGACCACGGACTCCCAGACGCTTCCCCAGGGGCCGGCGATTCCCGTCGGCATCACCGTCGACGAACCGGGTGTTTCACTTGAGCACGACGGCGTGTACTCGGGCTTCGACGTGACGGTCGCGCGCTATGTGGCCGGCGTATTGGGGTATGGCCAGTCCCAGATCGTGTTCGTTCCCGTCACGGTGGGAAACGCCTCCCGCGAGCTTGAATCGGGAACTGTCGACATGGTCTTCTCCGCGCTTCCGGCCGATTCGGAGACGCGGTCAGGATGGGAATATGTCGGCCCATATTTATCCGCCAGTCAGGGACTGATGGTTCGCGTCCGCGACAAGAAGACAATCACCGACTCGTCGTCCTTGGGTGGCAGGCAAGTATGTGTGGTCGAGGGGTCGGGAGCGGCGGATGTCATTCGTCAGAAAAGTCCCGGAGCCGTGATCTCCACCCGGTCCAGCTATAAGAAGTGCCTTACTGCGTTGATGGTCGGACAGGCCGACGCCGTGGCAGGTGATGGCGCAGTGCTTTCCGGGCTTGTGCGGTCGGAGGGGGCGGGCCTCGTGACGATGTCGTCGTGGACGTACGGATCGTCGCCTCATGCCGTGGTGATCCGCGGGAGTAGCACGGAGCTTGCCAGGACGATCCGCACCGCGCTGGTGAGGATGATCAGGGACGGATCGTGGGCGAAGGCCTATGCGACGCTGCGCAAGGACACCGGCTACCGGACCGGATCATCGCTTGACAAAGACCACATAGAGATACATCGGTCGTCCGTGTCCAGCTGAGGCACGATAATCCTCATTTATGAGCGACAACGAGAAGAGCGTGGACAGGGAATCGGATGATGCGGCCAGGACGCCGTTCCGCTACAATGCGGACCTCGCCCAGGGAATCGAAAACAAGTGGCAGAAATACTGGGATGACAAGGGAACCTTCTGGGCGGCCAACGTCTCCGGCGATCTTAAGGACGGTCGAGGGCTCAACGCCGATGGTCGTCCCTCGTATTTCGCGATGGACATGTTCCCCTATCCGTCGGGCAAAGGCCTTCATGTCGGACATCCTCTCGGGTATCTCGCCACCGATGTCGTGAGCCGGTATCACCGCATGAAGGGCGAGAACGTCCTGCACGCGATGGGATACGACGCCTTCGGACTTCCGGCTGAGCAGTACGCGGTCCAGACTGGACAGCATCCCCGTGTCACCACTGAGGCCAACATCGCCAATATGCGCCGCCAGCTGCACCGCATGGGATTGAGCTTCGACGACCGGCGCAGCTTCGCGACCATCGACCCCGGATACATGCGATGGACTCAATGGATTTTCTCCCGGATCTATGACGCATGGTACGACCCCGATTTCGTTCGTCTGGATGGCGGTCGCGGGTCGGCAAGGCCCATATCGACACTTGTCGACGAGTTCAGATCCGGCGGCAGGACGGTCCCTGGTCATGAATCAAGCGCCTGGGACGAGCTGACTTCGGCGCAGAAGTCCGACGTGCTCAACGACTACCGCCTTGCCTACATCTCCAAGTCGCCGGTCAATTGGTGCCCGGGTCTGGGGACCGTTCTCGCGAACGAGGAGGTCACGGCCGAGGGGCGCTCCGAACGCGGCAATTTCCCGGTGTTCCAACGCGAGTTGCGGCAATGGTCCATGCGCATCACAGCCTACGGCCATCGTCTGATCGAGGATCTGGACACCATCGACTGGCCTGAGAAGGTCAAGCTCATGCAGCGCAACTGGATTGGCGAATCGCACGGGGCTTCCGTGCATTTCTCCGTGGAGACGGCCGATGAGACCAAGGACATGGAGGTGTATACCACCCGTCCCGACACTCTGTTCGGCACGACGTTCGCGGTGGTGTCTCCGGAGCACGATCTTCTGGGATTCGTTCCCGAGCAGTGGCCGCAGGACGTCCCTCAATCATGGACAGGTGGATATTCGAGTCCGCGCGAGGCGGTGGCCGAATATAGGCGGAGCGCCGAATCCAAGACGGCGAAGGACCGCGTCGACGAGGGTGGCGAAAAGACCGGACTCTTCACCGGGCTGTACGCCGTCAATCCCATCACCGGGGCCAAACTTCCCCTTTTCACCGCGGATTACGTGCTGATGGACTATGGGACCGGCGCCATCATGGCCGTTCCTGGTGGAGACCAACGCGATTATGATTTCGCGGTCAAGTTCGGGCTTCCCGTGGTGTACACGGTGTCGCCGCTTCCCGAATCAGGCGACAGCCTCGACGACTATGTCGGCAAGGCGCCTTTCGTCTCGCACGACGGCGTGGTGGTCAACTCCAGCGTGGACTCCACCGCGGCGACGGGGCGTCCGCTGTCCCTTGACGGGCTTCGGGTCGATCAGGCCATCGCCAAGGTCTCCCAGTGGCTGGAGGAGGCCGGCGTGGGACGGGGGACGGTGAGCTATCGTCTGCGAGACTGGCTGTTCTCACGCCAGCGGTATTGGGGAGAGCCTTTCCCGATCGTCTACGGTGAGGATGGTGTCCCGCATCTCGTTCCCGACGACCAGCTGCCGATCAATCTGCCCGAGGTGCCCGACTACAGTCCCAAAACCTTCGACCCCAACGACTCCGCGTCCAATCCCGAGGCGCCGTTGAGCCGCAACGAGGATTGGGTCAAGGTGACGATGGATCTGGGCGATGGCCCACGCACGTATTACCGTGACACCAACACCATGCCCAACTGGGCGGGATCATGCTGGTATTACATGCGCTATCTTGACCCCCATAACGATCGGCACATGGTGGAACGTGACGAGTACGACTACTGGATGGGTCCGCACCATAACGAGTCCGCCGGTGCCTCCGGCGGCGTGGACCTCTATGTCGGCGGCGTCGAACATGCCGTGCTCCATCTGCTCTACTCGCGTTTCTGGCATAAGGTTCTGTACGATCTGGGCTACGTCGATTCATGTGAGCCGTTCCACAAGCTCTTCAACCAGGGAATGATCCAGGCCTTCGCCTACACGGACGAGCGCGGCCAGTACGTCCCGGCCGCCGAGGTGGAGCAGGGGCCCGACGCTTCCACCGGGGAGCCCACATTCACATGGCATGGTCGGCCCGTGAACCGTGAGTTCGGGAAGATGGGCAAAAGCCTGAAGAATATCATCACCCCCGACGACATGTACAGGGATTATGGCGCGGACACGTTCCGGCTCTACGAGATGAGCATGGGGCCGTTGGATGAATCCCGTCCGTGGAACACACGCAACGTGATCGGAGGGATGCGTTTCCTTCAGCGTTTGTGGCGCAACGTCGTCGACGAGCGCACTGGCGAGTTGGTGGTGTCTGAGGATGCGCCGGATGTGCCCACGCTCAAGCTGCTCAACAACACGATCGTGGACGTCACCGCGGAGATGGAGGGAATGAGGCCGAACACGGCCATCGCCAAGCTGATTGTGCTCAACAACCACCTCACATCATTGCCGAAGGCCCCTCAGGCCGCGGTGGAGCCGCTGGTGCTTATGCTCTCTCCCATCGCGCCCCATATCTGCGAGGAGCTGTGGAGCCGTCTGGGGCATGACGACTCTTTGGCTCATGCCGCGTGGCCGAAGGCCGATCGGCGCTACGTGGGGCAGGACACCGTCACCGCCGTTGTTCAGGTTGCGGGCAAGGTGCGCGCGAAGCTTGACGTCAGCCCGGACATCGACCCCGACGAACTGCGTTCGCTGGCGTTGGATGCCGTCGCATCCCGGCTGGGAGGCAGGGAGCCGGCCAAGGTCATCGTCAAGGCGCCCAAGATCGTCTCCATCGTTCCAGCCCGCTGACGGCACGTTCGACCACAGCTTCTCCCCGGGGATGTCGGTGTGGTCGGGGTCGGTCATCATGGGGGCATGTTTGATGTCCGACCAGTGGGCATGCGCCGTGTTCGCATGCCGGGAATGCGTGGAGGAGGACGGCGTGATGCCCGTGTGACGTCACGCCATGGTCCGCGGATTCGTCGGCGGCTCCGTGTCATTCCCTCTTGTGCCCCTGTGGATGGCGATCGTGGGGAATCCTCCGATCTTCTGCGTCCCATAGACGCGGTCGCACCCGAACGGTTCGATCCTCCCGGTCTTTCACAGGGGAACGCGCCAGCATCCTTACCGAATCCGGCGCGCGGACGTACATCCAAGGCGTTCGGTCCCGTTCAGGCGGTGGCGGTCATGATGGTGCTGCTGTGCGCGTTGTCCGCCAGCGTGACCATGCTCATCACCCAAGCGATGAACTATTCGGCCGCGGCTTCTGCCACGGTGTCGAGAACTGTGGCAGGCACGGAGGCGACGGGGATATCGAGTGGCGGGGCTGCCGAGGATTCCATACCGCAGTCATCCGGAACCGCCACGGAATCCAGCACCCCGGCGGCATCGACGTCCACGGCATCCGCGTCCGCATCGGAAAACACAACGATCGACATCAACAGCGCGGACGAGAGCGAGTTGGATGAGCTTCCCGGCGTGGGGCCGGTTCTCGCATCCCGGATAGTGGAGTACAGGCAGTCCATCGGGCGTTTCACATCCATCGATCAGCTTCTCGACGTCTCCGGCATCGGAAGTAAGACGATGGAGAGGCTACGCCCCTTGGTGAGCGTATCATGACTCGTCCCGCGTCCCGGATTCCCATGGTGCGGTGGGATATGCGGATGGTCGCCCTCGCAGCCGTGGTCTGGGGCTTTTCGTGGATGGCGCATGGCCTTATGTCGCTTATTCGTTCCACTTCGATGGTGGATACCGATGAATGGTCGATGATTGCGCCAGCCACGGTGATCCTGTTCTGCGTCGTGACTGGATTGTGCGTGATGGCCATGACGTACGGGCGGCCTCGGGCGGCTTCCACCGTCATGCTCGTGCTGTGCGTCGCGTTGGTGTCGGTTGTGTCCACGGCCACGCAGGCTCTCGACCGGTGGCGTTCGTCTGATCTGCTGCTCTCCACGGGAGCGTCGCGTCTGACAACGGTCACGATGACCTTCTCGGGGATTGTCAAGACCTCCTCCGTACGGGACGCCGACTGCCGCGTCGATGTCGTCGTGCGCGCCATCGCATCCGAGAACGGGGGGAATGGAGCCAGTCTTCCAGCCGTGGCCTTCGCGTCGGATCCCATATGCTCGCGGATCGTTGGAGGTTCGACGGTGGAAGTGGATGTTACGGCGGTCGAATCCCCAGTCGGAGGGGAGAAGCCGTGGCTGACGATTTCCGAGGGTGCCGTGATGACTTTTGTGAGAGGGCCCTCATGGCTTGTCCGTTGGAGGGACTCTCTTCATGATGACTTCTTCGGTGTTTGCCGGAATCTTTCCGATCAGGGCAAGGTTCTGGTTCCGGGCCTCACACTGGGACTGCTTGGAAGCGAGCGGTATTCCTCGGACGATGATTTCGCAGTCGATTCGCAGTACGCCGATTATCTGGGCGAGGGATTCTCCCAGGTGGGGATCATGCATCTCATGGCGGTGTCGGGTGGACATTTCATGCTCGTCGCCGCTGCCGTTCGCCGTCTGTGTCGGATGTTCCGCGTTCCACAATGGTGCCGCGGTCTTCTGACGGCTTTATCCTGCGCGGGGTTGGCGGCAGTGATGGCACCCTCGGATTCCGTTGCGCGCGCTCTGATCATGGGTGTGTGGTCGAGCGGATGGATGGTTCTTGGCAGACCTTCCCGGAGCCTGGTCGCATTGTCGTGGACGGCGATCGTGGTGGTGGTCGTTGATCCATCCTTGTCACGAAGCTACGGATTCTCGCTGTCCTGTGCCGCGGTTCTGGGAATTGTTCTTCTTGCCGATGGCTGGAAGGAAAGGATGGAGCCATTTCTCGGAGGCGTCGTGTCCTCCGCGCTGTCGATGACGATGGCCGCCCAGATCGCCACGTTGCCCATACAGGTGATGATGGAGCCGGTCATTCCCCTCGTATCCCCGGTGTCGAACCTGCTTGTGGCGCCCGTCGTGGGGGTTGCGACGGTTGCGGGCCTTTCCGCTTTTGCCTGCGCCTCCATCCTTCCAGGTCTTGCCGGGTGGCTGGCCGTCATCGCATCATGGGGGACTGCGGTGATGGAAAGAACGGCCATGCTGATGACGGAGGTGCCTTATTCGACGATCCCATGGATAGCGGCGCCGTGGGGAGCTTTGGTGATTGTCGGCGTCTATGTCGTCGCCGGAGTGGCTCTGCGATCATACCGGGTACTTCGTCGGCGCCGGAGGGAAAGGCGCGGCTATGGCCGCGGTTTTCACAGGACTCCAGCCTCGCGTGTTGCATGGTGGGTTAGGGAGACGGTTGACGTAGTGCGGGGGTGGTGGTGATGTGGCGCCGCATGGTGGGAATCTGCGGGGGAATGATCGGTTATCGTTGCTTCGGCCGTTTTGTCCACCGATGACGGGACATTGAAGGTTATGGCACGACAGGCGGCGGCACCGATGACCATCGTCATCGGGAAGGATGATTATCTCGCTTCACAGTCGATCGGAGAGTGTCGCACGGTGGCTCTGCGGTCGCATCCGGACGCAGAGTTGGTGGATATCGATGCGGCCAGTGATGACAGGTATGCGTTCGAGGAGGCTGTGGGCCCCTCGTTGTTCAGCTCAGCGTCGATTGTGACGGTGGCGAATCTCGCCTATGCCGACGAGGGTTTGCGTGACTCGATGGTGGAGTTCTGTGGTCGTGCTCGTGGATCCGGCGATTCGCACGACGCGGAATCGGTGGTCATCGCCAGACACGACGGTGGGGCCAAAGGCCGTGGTGTCGTCAATGCGCTTCTCAAAGCCGGAGCCGTCAAAGTGGAGGTTCCTGATCTGACCAAGCCCGACGCCCAGCTGAACTTCGTTCTACGCTGCTTCGAGCGGCGTGGGAAACGGGTGACTCCGGAAGCGGCCCAGCAGCTTGTCGCCGTTCTGGGGGACTCCATTGGCGAGCTCGCGGCCATGTGCGGACAACTGTGCGATGACTTCCCCTGCGACCCACTTGGCGTGGAGACGGTGTCCGAGTATCTTACGGCGAACCCCCGTGTGACGGGTTTCGTGGTCGCGGACAAGGCCATGTCCGGGAACGCCGGTGTGGCTGTGTCCGCGGTGCGCGATGCGGTGGCGCAGGGTGTCCAGCCGCTGGCACTTATCGGCGCATTGGCCATGACGCTGAGAACAATGGCGAAGGTCTCGGCTATCCGAGAGGGAACATTATCCGCCGCCGAGGCGGGATTGAGGCCCTGGGCCGTGAACAAGGCGACCAGACAGCTACGGGGGTGGACGTCCGAGGGAATGTGCCGATGCGTGTGCCTTTTGGCTCAGGCCGATGAGGCCGCGAAGTCGGGTGCCGGGGACCCGATGTATGCTCTGGAACGGTCGGTCATAGCGATCGCGGCCCGTGGCAGGAAGGATGTCAGTGACCATGTCCGCATCTGAGTGTGGCGTCGGGGGGAACCCGGCCCTGAACGGATCCGTTGGATCCGACGTCGCGGCGGTGACGGCCGAGACGTCTGATGCGATGCGCGACATCGGTTGGCGTGTGGCATCCATCTGCAAAGGGGGCGATGTCGTTCTTCTATCGGGTCCATTGGGGTCCGGGAAAACGACGTTCGCGCAGGGATTCGCCAGAGGATTGGGCGTCACCGGGCATGTTGTGTCCCCCACATTCACCATCGCGCGCGAGATGTCGGGACGATTCCATGACGGAAGTCCCGCGCATCTGGTTCATGTTGACGCGTATCGCATGGGCGGCGACGGCTTTGCTCCGGGGCAGGACGCTTCCGGCGCTCTTCTTGACGAGTTGGAGTCGTTGGGCTTGGATGAGGAGATTGAATCGCCTTCGGGAGACACCGTGGTTCTGATGGAATGGGGGGAGCAGATGGCGGTGGCTTTGGCTCCCGTGCGTCTGGAGGTGCATATCGACAGGTCTGCGGCCTCGCAAAGTCCGTGCGTGGATGCCGAGGCCAGCGCGGACGGCCCACGGACGGTGTCCATCATCGCGGTCGGGGATTCATGGGCGCGGCGGGTGTCCCGCATGCATGTGGAGGATGGGCATGGGGCCGTGTCGGATGGTGCGGATCCAGCCGGTGTCTGCGCGGATGTCGCGGCGCGTGACGGATCCGGAGTGGACGAGGAGTCCGGAAGAGCGGAAAAGACAGCTGCGGAAAAAACAGTGAGAAAGACGGCAGGAAAGACGGCATGACGACGGATACGGCGACGGCCGCAGGGATGACGGCCATTCATAAGACGTTGGTGGTGGACACCGCTTTTGGATCCACGGTCGGAGTGGTGGGCTGCGATCCGGTGGTGGAAAGCGATTCCCGCGGTCATGTGGAGAGACTTATGCCGGACATCATCGCCGCGCTCGCGGCGGCTGGCCTGGATGTCGACGATGTATCCCGCATCGTGGTGGGCGTTGGTCCTGCCCCGTACACGGGTCTGCGTGTGGGCATTGTGACGGCCAAAGCGCTGGCCTATGCGACGGGGGCGGAGATTGCTGCCATTGACGATTTGACACCTCAATCCCTGCTGACCCGGTGTCTGCTGCGCGGGGATCCGCGGTTGCCGTCCATCAATGTGAGGGTTCGTGTCGGTGTCGGTGTCGTTGCGGGGACTGGCGCTGGGCGGGAGACGGATTCCCGTGGGTGCGCCCATCTCACCTTGGCTTTGAACGACGCGCGGCGGCGTCAGCTGTATTTCCTGTTGATGGATGAGAACGGGAATCCCTTGTCGGATGGACGCGCGCTGCCACGCGTGCGGTCATCGGAGGCCATGGGGATCGACTACCCGGATGCGATCGTCGAACGAATCAACCGTGAGGTCGAGACGCTGCGTGCGGGCACGGGACTTGATTATGCGGTGGATGTGGCTGGTCGTGGCGTGGCGCGTTATGACGGTGTGTGGGATGGCCTGCGCTCGCCGGGACTGGTCACCGACGCGATGCTTCTTGACGCCGGGGGGGTTGGCCTGGAGCTTATGGAGGAGGCCGCAGTGAATCGCGGCCGTCATGATGTGATCCCCGTCGAACCCCTGTATCTGCGCCGGCCCGATGTCTCCGTTCCCCGACCGCTCAAGCAGGTTCTTGGGTCGGGTCCTGCGAAGGACGTTGCCCGATGATCGTCACGCAGGAGCGGTACGGCCATGACAGGGCATGCTCCGCCATCGCCGACCTTGAGGCGAGAATATTCGGATCCGATGCCTGGACTCCATCCATGGTCAAGCAGGAGCTTGAGGCCCCGGCCCGGACCTATGCGCTTGATGTCGCCGATGCGAGCGAGGTCGGTGGCGTGGACGGCGAAGTCCGGGGGTATGCGGGTTTTTGGTATGACGGCGATGACGCCGAGCTCATGACCATCGGCGTCGCGCGCCCCTATCGCCGTCAGGGAGTCGCGGCCAGACTGCTTGAGTGGCTTATCGCGGAGGCGCGCAGTCAGGGCGCCCGGCGAATGCTGTTGGAGGTGAGGGTCGACAATGGCCCCGCCATCGCGTTGTATCGACGTTTTGGTTTCACCATGCTGGGGCGTAGACGGGGATACTACCAACCCGACGGCGTGGACGCCTACACCATGTCCTGCGATCTCCAACGGACGCGGTCCGAGCTGAATGGAGTCGACGCGCACGATCAAGGAGGCAAGAGATGACAGGTCCCACCGTTCTGGGCATCGAATCCACATGTGACGAGACTGCGGCCGCCGTGATATCCGGACGGGACCTCGTGTCTAACGTGGTCGCGTCGTCCATGGATGAGCACGCGCGGTATGGGGGAGTGATACCGGAGATCGCCTCACGCGCCCATGCCGAGGCCTTCATTCCCGTTGTCTCCAAGGCTCTGGCGGATGCCCACATGACCATCGGCGATGTCGACGCCATCGCTGTGTCCGCGGGACCTGGTCTGGCCGGATGCCTCGCGGTCGGGGTGTCCGGAGCCAAAGCGCTTGCGGCGGCGGCGCGCAAACCCATCTACGGCATCAACCACGTCATCGGGCACATTGCCGTCACTCAGCTTCAGTTCGGCGATTTCCCGGAGGACACGCTGGCTCTGATCGTCTCCGGTGGGCATACGTCGCTGCTGCATGTCACCGATGTGGCCAGACATGTCGACGTCGTGGGCACGACTCTTGACGACGCCGCCGGCGAGTGCTTCGACAAAGTGGCCCGGCTGCTGGGCTTTCCCTATCCGGGCGGGCCGCATATCGACAGGCATGCCCGTCTTGGAGACCCCCATGCGGTGAAGGTCCCCCAAGGATTGACCCAGGGAAGGGCTGGACACGATCACCCTTACGACTTCAGCTTCTCAGGGGTGAAAACCGCGGTCGCCCGATGGGTGGAGGGCCGTCGTGCCGTGGGGGAAGATGTGCCGGTCGACGACGTGTGCGCGTCGCTGGCGGAATCGGTGTCGACTGTTCTGGCCACCAAGGCCATTCGGGGCTGTCTGGCCTTGGGAGCGGACACCCTCATCGTGGGTGGCGGTTTCTCGGCCAACTCGCAGCTGCGCGAGAAACTGGTCGAGGTTGGGAGCCACAACGGTGTCGAGGTGCGTATTCCGCGAATCGCGCTATGCACGGACAATGGCGCGATGGTGGCGATGCTGGGGGTCAATCTTGTCGAAGCGGGGATTCGCCCGTCGGCGCCCGATTTTCCGATTGATTCGGCCATGCCGTTGACCACCATAAGCGTCTGAGACTGGGTGCTGGTGGGAAGCCGTGTTTGTCCGAGGCCGCCAAAGCGTTGCCAAAGCGTCGGCGAAGCGGCGAAATCGGTGCGACACGCTCAACGGCTGTGCATCTTGCGAAGATCATGGAGTCGTATAAACTCTATTTCTTGTGCGCGGCATTAATTGCTCCGCATGACGCATTCCTGCGTAGCTCAGTTGGCAGAGCATCCGACTGTTAATCGGACGGTCACTGGTTCAAGCCCAGTCGCAGGAGCCATACAGAACAGCAGTAGACAGTAGCGGTCACGGGACCCCGGAGCATAACAGCTTCAGGGTCTTTTTCGTTTATTGTGCAACATTGTGCAACAAACTTCACTGGGTACTAAAAAGCCCCGCCGAAGCGGGGTCTATTCAAGAATCTGAATATCAGTTGAAGATTCCGTACGTGTCGCAGATCGCAGAGCCAGCGGCACCGCTGCCCTCCTTGTGCGACTTCTGCTTGCCATTCACCAATACAGTGCAGGACACCTTCTGATCGTTGCCGCCCATGACATCGCCCATGACGGTGAGCGTGTACCCCTTCTTGGCATCCTCACCGGTTATGGTCTTGGTCCAGGTGCTGGTGAATTCCTCCTGGTTCGTTGAACCGGCCTCGCCCCATGTGGCGGTTCCCTTGCCTGTAGAGGTGGCCTGCATCTCCACCTTGGCCGTTGACTCGTCCGCTGCCGAAGATGACTGGCTGGCGCTGGATGACTGCGAAGCTGCGGGCGAGGATGACGCCCGGTCGCTGCCCTTGTTACCGCCAAGCTGGGACGCAACGGCAATGACCACGATGACCACGAGAATCCAGAACCACACGCGCTTGTAGAACGGTTTCTTGGGCTTCTGGGGTGGTTGCTGTGGGCTGTTGAACACTGGTGCCGTGACCGGTGGGGAGCAGGGAACCGCCACCGAGGTGGGGCATGTGAGCATCGACATCAACGGCAGACCATGCGAATGCGGAAACGTCGGATGCCTTGAACAATACTGCTCGGCCGTGGCGATCCATCAGGAGATAGTCGAGCGTGGTCTGGTTCACGGGGCGGAGTCCATGAGCCATCAACAGGCATGTCAGGCCTTGTTCGCAGCCGCCGAGAACGGGGACGCCAACGCCCAGGAGCTGGTTCAGCGAATCGGCCGATATGTCGGCTATGGATGCGTGACCATCATCAACGCCTTCAATTCGCGACGAATCGTCATCGGGGACATCGTCTCTCATGGAGGGCGTATTCTGCTCGACGCGGCGTGCGATGTCGTCGAAAGAAGAGTCATCCCCGAGGTCAAGGACGAGACCACGATTGTCCTCTCCGACATGTCCCCGGACGCCACCGTCACAGGAGCCGCGGCGGTGGCGATCGAACAGCTACTCAGTCATCCGACGTTGCTGACTTCGCGTGGGGAATCAGATGAATCCCGGGAACCGGACGAGCCAAGCTCGACTGTACCTTGATTGGGCACGCGTGGAGCTGACCCCCTGAGGGTCCCGTAGACAAAGCTTCGGGAATATCAGTCACCACAGTCATCACAGTCACCACATCGTATCAACCAACACGGGTTATTCAATTCACAGGGAAAGGACCAACCATCATGTCACATCCAACAGTTATCGCCTTGGGGGAGCTTCTCTGGGATATGCTGCCCTCTGGGAAAAGAGCGGGCGGCGCGCCGGCCAATTTCGCCTATCATGCCACCATGAACGGCGCCGACGGGTACGCCATCAGCGCCGTCGGAGAGGATCCCCTTGGCGATGAGCTCATCGCCGAAACGCGGAAAGCCGGGATCACCACCATCATCCAGCGCAACGCATGGCCAACGGGAACGGTTGAGGTCACGTTGCGTCAGGGCATTCCCGAATACGTGATTCGCAAGGGTGTGGCGTGGGACCATCTGCTCCTGACCCGTGAGCTCATCGACGCCGTGGAGAAGGCCGATGCCTTGTGCTTCGGTTCGCTCGCCCTGCGTTCGCCTGAAACGCACGACACCATCATCGAGCTGCTCAAGCATTCACGCGAGGATGCCATGAGGTTCTTTGACATCAACCTTCGTGGGGACCACTACTCGAAGGAGCTGATAACCGAGCTTCTGGGGTATGCCACCGTTCTCAAGCTCAACGACGCGGAGCTGCTGCTGCTTCGCGACATGTTCGGCATCACGGCGAATTCCAATGACGAATCGTGCCGTTGGTTCCTGACGGAATTCGACCTCGATTACGTGATTCTTACCGCCGGGGCCGATTTCAGCACAATCATCGCGCGCAATGGCGAGACGTCGACCTTGGCCACGCCTCATGTCGAGGTAGCAGACACGGTAGGGGCGGGGGATTCCTTCTCCGGAACGTTCACGGCGAAGATACTCGCGGGCGAATCATTGGATCAGGCACATCGGAGCGCGGTGAATGTCGCGGCGTTCGTGTGCACGAGCGTCGGCGCGTGGCCTGAGTATCCCAAGACCATTCCCGATTATCTGGCAATCGCGGGGAAGTAGCGGATCGACAACATCCAATGCAGGTCCGTCGTCAGCAATCGGCGGGAGCGCGCGTAGGAGGCGCTGTAGGATCGGCTCCGGCGAGACGGATGGCATGTTTCGTACGGATCTCCGAGAGCGCCTCCGCCGTGCATAGGAGCATGCAGGGCATCAGAGGAACCAGATACCGCAATTGCATGATGTACACGCCCTTCTGACCGGCGGGCGTGCCCTGAAGCCACATAGCGAGGTATGTGGCGAAGACACATCCGGCGGCGACCACAATGATGGATCCGAGAAAAATGGCTGACCGTGGGTTCCGCGGGGGAGCGCAGGCGTCGACGACGACGCACACGGCGACAAAAGCGAAGGCGGCCCAGACCAGAAGAAGGATGACCGGACTTCTGAAGGCTCCCTGCAGATGGACGACGCTATAGACGATGGCTGAAAGCGCCCTTTGTGGTTGTGTGAACAGAGATAGGACTCGGCCATGCACTTCCTCGGGGCTTACCGACGCCGGATTCGAGACGAATCCGCTGGTTATCCGCATCCATGCCGCGACCATGCAGAAACCGAGGATTATGGATGACGTGACGATGATCCACTGTCGTCGGGGGCGGGGCCGGTGAACGGCAAGAACGACCGGAAGCAGCAGAATCATGGGTATGAAAGCGTATTTGGTCAGGGAGAGAAGCACCGCGACCACACCGGCCACGACCAGATGCCCATCACGCGGTCCGTTTCTATACAGCGCCATCACCATGCACGAGAACAGGATCATGAGCGCCTGCGTGAGGCTGTCGGCCGATATGGCAAACGAGAAATGATATATCACGGGAGGGGATAGAAGGAGTATGGCCATGGTCAGTCGATGCTTCGGAAGCAGTGACATGCCCCAAGTGGTGAGAATGGTGTAAGCGAGGAGCATCATGGTTTCCGCGAGATAGAAGGTCGTGGCTGCGCTCAACCCGAAAGCCTTCCCGAGTGCGAAGCCTGCGATCTGTGGCAGATAGGACACGGGAGAATAGATTCCCGTGTTATTGAAGGGCACATCGGCTCCGGTCGAATCCTTTTGGGTGATGCTGTTCAGGTCGACGACTCCGGAGTCGAAGGGGTCGCGATGGGCGTCGGAAAGTCGGATCCACTTCCAGTCGACCTTGCCTCCGACG
Organism: uncultured Bifidobacterium sp.; assembly: GCF_949292005.1. Taxonomy (GTDB): domain Bacteria; phylum Actinomycetota; class Actinomycetes; order Actinomycetales; family Bifidobacteriaceae; genus Bifidobacterium. Next base: position 43,062 of record NZ_CASEXV010000059.1, read on the forward strand.
TTGTCCGATGCCGACGAGTGGTAGTGCGATGTGGAATCCACATGGCGGGGGATGATGTCGCCGTTTGTTATCGCGGACACTCGATAGACATGCTCCCAGAGATCGGGAATCCTGCTCATCTGGGTGTGGGCCATCCAGAGTCCCCCCATAAGCAGTGTCAGGAGGGCGAAGACGATCAGGAATCCCGTACTGTGCACGAAACGAGGCACCGCAGGCGTGCTTTCCTGAGCCGCCCGCGCAACGCCCGCGCGATGCCGGATGGTCTGAGGCCGTTTCGTGTGGGCTTGCGCTAATTGATTGCCGTCATTCATCAGTTGCCATCATCCGTCGGCATGCGCATCCCCCGTCCCCCCGTCCACGTGCGTGTCGGTCCCTTCCGTCGCTCACACGACATCAGACTATACCAATCTATACCAATGGCGTTTTTTGACACGTGCCGGTGATATGCCGACGCATGACGCGGGCGATTGATTGTGTGTGACGAGGAGAGTCTGCGTGGGATTGGCATACCGCTTCGCTTCTAGGGAAGTCATGCTCTACAATCACATGCTTTACAATCATTAATGTTGGTCGGCATCCTTGCCTCAGCAACTATGATGCGTCTCGGAACCATGGATGCCATTATGCATGCGATGGTCTTTCGGGAGGAAAGTGGGAACTTATGGTCTCATCGGATCTTCCAACCGTCGCCGGAGCGACCGTCGGGAAGGGCAGGCTCGGCTCGGATTCCGGTCAGACCTCGGACAAGCCTCTGGTTGAGCTGCGTCACGTCGACAAGTTCTTCGGGAATCTTCACGTCCTCCAGGACATCAACCTCTCCGTCCATAAAGGTGAGGTGCTGGTGCTTCTGGGTCCTTCCGGATCGGGGAAATCGACGCTGTGCCGGACCATCAATCGTCTGGAGCCGATAGATTCCGGCGAGATCCTCATCGACGGGGAGCCACTTCCCGAGGAGGGCAAAGAACTCACGCGACTTCGTGCGGAGGTTGGTATGGTCTTCCAATCCTTCAATCTTTTCGCACACAAGTCGATACTTGACAATGTGGCTTTGGCGCCGCGGAAAGTCCGACACATGTCGCGCGAAGATGCCAACAACGAGGCCATGCGTCTTCTTGACAGCGTAGGAGTGGGGGATCAGGCCAGCAAGATGCCCGCACAGCTGTCGGGAGGCCAGCAGCAGCGTGTCGCCATCGCCCGTTCCCTTGCGATGCATCCCAAGGTGATGCTGTTCGACGAGCCGACAAGTGCTCTTGACCCCGAGATGATCAGCGAGGTCCTTGACGTTATGGTCGATCTTGCGCATCAGGGAATGACCATGATCGTTGTGACCCATGAGATGGGCTTTGCACGTCAGGCCGCGGATCGGGTAGTTTTCATGTCTGATGGCCAGATTGTGGAGCAGGGGACCCCGTCCGAGTTCTTCGACCACACGCAGTCCGACAGGGCCAAGGAGTTTCTGGGCAAAATACTCGCGCACTGAGCGCCCCGCGCCGACCATACGTGTCGCGATGCCGTCCATAACCGGCTGAGAAAGGCAATAACCGCCGGAAGATGGAAAGGCTTCGACCACATGTCCGGGGCCGCGCGACCGTGGAGTCCCATCGTCGGGCAAGATACGTGGACGGCCATGGCATGCATCTCCATTCGGTGTGACATGCGGCTCGGCGGATTCCGGGTCATCCATGTTGCGGGCAATCGCGAATTGAGGAATTCCGAATTGAGGAATTCATGGGCATCATGGCTCCAGTCGTGGAGGGGCGTTGTCAACAATGGATCTCTTGTCAGGTAAGAATCGTGGTTCCCGGAAGTCGTGGCGGTGCCATATCGGTTATCGTTCGCGCGCATGTCTTCCTCGGGCAGGCAGGCAACGTGAGCTCTTCCCCTCGATCGTCACTTGTCTGGTGCTTGTTGCCCTCATAGGGGCGCTCGGAGTGGGTGTTCCCCTGTCGATGCCGGATTCGTCCCAATCGTTGGTCATCGGATCCAGCGGTGATGAGGGCACGATGGGGTGCGGATTCGTCACCGTGGCCATGCTGGTAGCAATGGATGAGGCTGAGGGCTCGCAAGTGTGCGAGGGGTCGATGCTCATGCCGATTCCCTCCGCGGCGGTGATCTCCACATTCGATGCGCCATCATCGCCGTGGATGTCGGGGCACCGGGGCATAGACATGGCTGCGGTGGCAGGACAGACGATTGTTTCTCCGGACGACGGAATCATCGGTTTTTCTGGTCGAGTCGCAGGAAAGGATGTCGTGACCGTTGTGCATGGGAACACCGCTGCGCATGTGAACCTGGTGTCCTCGTTCGAGCCTGCTCGTTCGGATCTGCGCGCGGGCGAACGAGTCACTCATGGGCAGGCCATTGGCACGGTTTCGCGCGGGTCGGACCATTGCGACGACAGATGTCTGCACTGGGGGCTGCGCACGAAGGATGGCGACGACTATGTCGATCCGCTGCTATGGACAGCTTCGGGGGGCATCGTTCTGAAACCGGTGATGTGAAAACCCGAGGATGGGTAGACTTGGGGAAGTGCCCTGTATGCCGTCGGGCCTGTGCCGAAGTAGGGAGAGCAGATGCGCAAGGAATACACCCGTCCGTTGGAGACACCTATCGACAGCGATAGGAACGTGTTCTCCATCCTTGAGGAAAGGGTAGATCGCGATCCGGATGGAACTCTGGTGGAGTATTCCGTCGATGGACGATGGAGCTCATTCACCGCCAGGGAGTTCCGGGACAAGGTCGTGGCGTTGGCCAAGGGCCTTATCGTCAAGGGCATTTCGGCTGGCGATTCGGTCGCGATTATCGCACACACCTCCTGGCAATGGACCGCGGTCGATATGGCGATTATGTCCATCGGCGCACTGACGATTCCCATATACGAGACCAATTCCCCCGCTCAGGTCCGTATGATCGTGAACGACTCACGCGTGGTGATGGCATTTGCGGAGGATGAATCCCAGAGATCCAAAATCGAGCAGGTGGCGGCCGACTGCCCCACGCTGGGCGAGGTCTTCGTCTTTGACAATGATGCGATAGAGACCATCATCGAGTTTGGACGCGGTCTTGATGACAAGGTCTTCTGGGACCGTGAGGAAGCCGTCCGCGGTGATGATTTGGCGACCATCGTGTACACGTCGGGATCCACGGGGACTCCCAAGGGGATCGAGCTCTCGCACTCGAATTTCGTCTTCATCGTCTACTCGGGCATCGAGTCGATGCCCGACATCGCGATGAAGCCTGACCGTCGTCTTCTTCTCTTCCTCCCGTTGGCGCATGTATTCGCCAGATACATGCAGTTCTTCAGTTTCGCGGGCAATATCACGCTGGGGCTGTCCTGCAATCTGTCGACGATCCTGTCGGATTTTCACGAGTTCAAGCCCACGTTCATCCTTGCTGTTCCCCGGATATTCGAGAAGATATACAATGCCGCCTCGCAGAAGGCGGGATCGGGAGTCACGGGTAGAATCTTTGCCAATTCGGCGCAGGTTGCCAGGGAATGGTCGAAGGCGCAACAGTCAGGACATCCCATTCCCCTCGCCTTGCGCCTGCGGCGTGGATTCTACAAGAAGATCGTGTACTCCTCGATTATGGACGTTTTCGGGGGATCCGTGGAATATGCGGTATCCGGAGGGGCTCCCATGGATGCCTCGATAGCGCATTTCTTCAACGGCGTCGGGCTTCCTCTTCTGGAGGGCTATGGCATGACCGAGACATGCGCGCCGTCCAGCGTCAATCCGACAACGGGATACCGCATCGGAACCATCGGTCTTCCTTTGGAGGGCGTGACGATAGGTGTGGACGACGACTCGGAGTTGTGCATCAAGAGCCGCGCAGTGTGCGTCGGATACCACAACCATCCTGAGACCACAGCGACGCAGATCGTCGACGGATGGCTTCATACGGGCGATCTGGGCTCCATTGACGACGACGGCTTCGTACGCATAACGGGACGAAAGAAAGATCTGATCATCACCGCGGGGGGCAAGAACGTCTCGCCAGGGCAGATGGAGGCTTCCGTGATGACGTCACCGGTGGTCGATCAGTGTGTGGTCATCGGCGACCGCCGCCCGTTCATCGCGGCCTTGATTACCTTGGATTTGAACGACACCAACCAGTGGTTGACGGTGCACGGCGTTCCCAAGGTGAAGACGCTTGAGGAGGCCTCGAAGAATCCCATTATCCGCACAGAGGTCGAGAGAGCCGTGTCGAAGGCCAATGAACTCGTGTCCCGCGCGGAGTCGATAAGGAAGTTCGAGATCATACCCGAACGCTTCACACAGGACAACGGGATGCTCACGCCCAGTCTCAAGGCCAAGCGTCAGGTGATCACGGAGCATTACCGCGACATCATCGACAAGATCATCTACGTGCCCCGGAAGAAATACTGAGTTCGTCGACCGTGTCCTTCGGCCGTTCCCTTGGGTGGGGGTGGCCGAAGGACACTGCGGCGTCATGGCATGTCACCGCCGCCGCTCTGACGACCACTTCACGGTCACAAGTTCGCGGTATGTTGCCACTTCACAAGGAAACGCGGACCGTTTAGTGAGGCAACCGGGAGCTGTGGGCACCATCCGATTCCGGTGACGACTCTGACCGTGCGTATGACTTCTAACGACCTCCGCCATATCGGGGAATCTTCGGAAGGAGGGAATCATTCTCTGGGCTGCCCCGATTGACCTCTAGAGTCCCGCATCGGACAGAGAAGCGTATCCCTTGTCAATAAGCGTCGTTTTGAGATTGTCCGCGCTAATCGCGACAAGGCCGGCGTCAATGGTGGGGACCGATGTCGTGTAATACGTCGAGGTTTTCACACCGGCCACACTTGTGACCTTTTTCCCCTTGGCCCACGCCGCGCACACGCGTGAGAGAAGGGTCGCGGCATTGCCGCGGTCCTCAATCGTGGTCATCCACAGATGGCCGTTCACGATGTCGGGAAGCGTCGCGATGTTGGCGCCGTATCCGGTGATGATCGGCCATTGGGAGTCGTTCGTCGTTGTGGATTTCTTCGAGGACGATGCGGACGGGTCAGGAACGGCGGACCGCTGGATATCCCGCTTGCCGATGATCCCCTCCACTATTCCTGAGACGCTGATAGATGGATTGATCTGCGCCGATGATCCCGTGTAACCCATTTTCGTCAGCTTCTTCACCACGCCGGAGACCACAAAGTCATTCGACGCGATGATCCCATCAATTTCCGGGGTTGTCACCTTGCTGGAAGTGGACGCACTCAGTTTCTTGGTGAGCCGTTGATATATCTCGTCTCCTGCGGCGGTTGGGGTCGTAGCGTCGAAAGTGACACTCTTCCAGTCAGCGACGGTCGTCGATGAAGTCAATGTTCCTGATGCGCTCACCGCCTTGCCGTTCACGAAGTATGGCTTGAGAACCGACCATATCCCTGAGAAGAACTGGCGGTTGAAGCCGTTGGATTTCGACTCCGGCAGAAGAACCTCGATAACGCGGGGGCGCGCCGAGGACGCCGAATCCAATTGAAGCTTGGTGACGAGGTTCTTCGCCTGTATCTCGCCGATCATTGCGGCCGAGGACATCTGAAGAAAAAGATCCGGAGTGAATCCGGGAATCTTGTTGGCCACGATGATCACCCGTATTCCGGACTGCTGTGCCAGCTCGAGAGCATCCGCCAATCTGGCGAGGGCAGTGTTTGTCTTAGACGATGAGGTGCTCGAAGCGCTTGTCGAATTGGCTTCCCGCGAATATGAGCGGCTGACGAAGTCACCGAATTTCGCGTCGTTCTCCCCGCTTGCGGGAACCGGAGCCACCACCAAGGTCGTGACATCGGACGTCTTCGACGATGAGGAGACGGACGACACGACCGCATCCTGAACCGCAGAACTTTGATCTTCGAGAGTGCCGGACGTCGTCGTGCTGATGGATGTCTTCGAGAAGCCTGCGTTGATGAGGGAGGTTTTCATCTCGGGAACGAATTTCGCCCAGGTCCCCAAGGGAACGTTCTGGCTCAGCTCAAGCTGGTCTGATGGTGTGAAAATCGCCGCTTGTCCGGTGATCCCCGTTCCGGAGGTGGAGGAGGATTCATTCGAGCCCACATCCGCGCATCCGGCCGCGGTCAAGGAGAAAAGCACCACGCACACGAACGTCATAAGCCTTCTCATCGCACGGTGGCTCCGCTCCCAGAGCGAACCCACCGTCGAGCCCGGAAAAGAGCGGATTCGCGGTGACCGCGGAGATCTCCTCGTGGAACCCAGCAATACGACCACCCTTTCCTGATGTACTCATGGTCATGCCACGGTCCTGATTGTAGGTGTCCCCAGACCTCAAGGCGAGTCAGACGCGCACGCGGGAGCGAAGCGGTTCGGCGGACGGCGTGCGCGCCCGACCCGGCGCGAGGATGGTCATTGCGTGATGGCGCGGTCCAGATTCTCGGCGAGGGCGTCCATGAATCCATCGGTGTCGAGCCAGGCTTGGTCGGGGCCCACAAGAGTGGCGAGGTCTTTCGTCATGCGGCCCGATTCGACGGTCGACACGATCACCTTCTCCAGGGTGTCGGCGAAGGCGCGCACGTCGGGGGTGTTGTCGAGCTCCGCTCGGTGGCGCAGGCCCCCGGTCCAGGCGAAGATCGAGGCGATGGGATTGGTTGATGTCTTCTCGCCCTTCTGCCAGCGACGATAGTGTCGTGTGACCGTTCCGTGGGCCGCCTCGGCCTCCACCGTCTGCCCATCGGGCGTCATGAGTACGGAAGTCATGAGACCCAGCGAGCCGAACCCCTGAGCAACGCTGTCGGATTGGACATCGCCGTCATAGTTCTTGCATGCCCAGATGTAGCCGCCGTGCCACTTAAGCGAGCTGGCGACCATGTCGTCGATGAGGCGGTGCTCGTAGGTCAGCCCCTCCTGGGCGAAGCGGGATTTGTATTCCGTTTCGAACACCTCGGCGAATATGTCCTTGAATCGTCCGTCGGAGGCCTGGAGGATGGTGGTCTTCGTCGACAGATACACCGGATAGTGGCGTAGCAGCGCATAGTTGAAGCAGGCTCTGGCGAAGCCCGTGATGGATTCGTCGAGGTTGTATTGGACCTGAGCGACGCCGGCGCCGGGATAGTCATAGACGACATGCTCCTGCGGCTGTGTTCCGTCCGCCGGCGTGAACGTCACAGTGAGGCGTCCGGGGCGGTCGATGGTGAAGTCGGTGGCCTTGTATTGGTCGCCGAAAGCGTGCCTGGCCACGATGATGGGCTTGGTCCATCCTGGGACCAACCTTGGAACATTCGAGATGACGATGGGCTCGCGGAAGATGGTTCCGCCCAATATGTTGCGAATCGTCCCATTGGGCGATTTCCACATCTTCTTGAGGCCGAACTCGCGCACACGCGCCTCGTCGGGGGTGATGGTGGCGCATTTCACTCCCACATGCTCACGCTGGATGGCGTGGGCCGCGTCTATCGTCACCTGGTCGTCCGTGGCGTCCCTGTTTTCGATTCCCAAATCGTAGTAGTCGAGATTCACATCCAGATAGGGGAGTATCAAACGATCCTTGATGTCCTTCCAGATGACGCGCGTCATCTCGTCGCCGTCGAGCTCAACGATCGTTCCGGTGACCTTGGTCTTGGCCATAGTGATCTCCTGTCGCACATGGGGTGGATTGTCCGTCTTCAGTTCTAGCGCATGGGCATGAGAGATGGGAGCCGCGTATGGTCGGACGTGGACAGGGGGCAACGATCCGGTCTGGCGCGCCGCGGTCACACCCCGGAACTAGCGTAGGTCTCATGACTCAGGAGATCGAGATCGGTTTGGGCAAGAAGGGCCGTTTGGCCTACTCGTTGGACGATGTGGCCATCGTCCCGTCCCGGCGCACGCGCGATCCGGAGGATGTGTCCACATCGTGGCAGGTGGATGCGTATGAGTTCGATGTGCCGATTATCGGCGCTCCCATGGATTCGGTGACAAGTCCGCAGACCGCGATTGAGATGGGACGTCTGGGGGCTTTGGGCGTTCTCGATCTTGAAGGTCTGTGGACGCGTTATGAGGACCCGCAGCCCTTGCTGGATGAGATTTCCGGAATCGAGGCATCCAAGGCGGTGGGCCGCATGCAGGAGCTGTATGCCGAGCCCATCAAGCCCGAGCTGATAACACGGCGTCTGCGCGAGATACGCGATGCGGGTGTGACGGTGGCGGGAGCCTTGTCTCCCCAGAGGGTTCAGGAGTTCTACGCCACTGTTGTCGGGGCCGGCGTGGATCTGTTCGTCATACGGGGCACCGCTGTTTCGGCCGAGCATGTCTCCCAAGGACACGAGCCGCTGAACCTGAAGAGGTTCATCTACGATTTGGATGTTCCCGTCATCGTCGGTGGGGCCGCGAGCTACACCGCCGCGTTGCACCTCATGCGTACCGGGGCCGCTGGCGTTCTTGTCGGCTTCGGTGGCGGTGCAGTGTCGGCGACGCGGGCGACGATTGGTCTTGAGGCTCCTCTGGCGACGGCGATAGCCGATGTCGCCGAGGCGCGGCGGGATTACATGGACGAGTCCGGTGGACGTTATGTGCAGGTCATCGCGGATGGAGGTATGGGGACCTCCGGAAGCTTCGTCAAGGCGCTAGCTCTGGGCGCCGACGCCGTCATGCTGGGATCTCCTCTCGCCCGAGCCAACGAGGCTCCCGGCCGCGGACAGCATTGGGGGGCCGAGGCGCATCATCCCACTCTGCCGCGTGGTGGTCGTTCGGATGTGGGAACCGTCGGTTCATTGAAGCAGATCCTTTTCGGTCCCAGTCATAGGGCAGACGGCACCACGAACTTCGTGGGGGCTCTGCGTCGTGCCATGGCCTCGACGGGTTATGTCGACGTCAAGGGATTCCAACGGTGCGGTGTGGTTGTCACCCCGTATCCGGGTCGTGTCTGAGATTTCTTCCGGAGTCTTCCCATCAGGGGTCCACTTATCCACACTCTTATGGATGCGTGTTGACACCCCTTTCCTGGATGTGGTGTGGTTGCTGATGTCGTCCCGTGGGCGTTTGCCTTTCGGGAACGATTCGCACGCATAACGCACTTCAGTGAGGAAGGGGATTCCATGGACATCGGTTCTGACGCATCCAATCGAATTGTTTTTCCGCAACGCGGGCTTAGACCTCCGCAGATTATCGATGGGAGGGTGCGTTTGGCCATTGATGGTCTCTTCGTTCCCTACCACATAACCACGTGTTTCAGAAGCGAGCTGGGTGCTGATGCCTTTCACGCCGCCGCGGTGAGATCGTGCCAGCTGGCGTGCATGGCCGCCGACATCGTGCGTGGGAGGAGTGTGCCGTCCTCCGTTTTCCGCGTCGCGTCGCATTCGTGCGTGTCCAGGCTTCAGACGATGGCCATGCTGTTGGAGATCCATAGGGATGAGCATGGGGGTGAGGACCATGAGGAGCAAGCTGATATGAGGAGATATCCGGTGGTGCCGTTCATGGTCAATGGGATGCTTGTCAGTCCCGAACGATTCGAGATGTGCGTGAGATTGGGCATAGGCCGTGTCACGTACTGGTCTTCTCTGGTGTTTCGCCTTACGGGAAGCCGATGGTTGTGCGTCTTGGCCGATTTCGGGTGAGGACCGACGAGGCGTGAGGCGCACCCCGCACTATAGTGGTCACTATGCTTCGCGAATTTGCCGTTGACGTCATTCATCCGACCACCGAGAGGGATACGATCTTCTCTCTGCTGGACAATCGCGCCGCGCGCGACCCGTCCGACATCATCGCCGAGAGACAGTTGGCTCCCTCTCGCCGCTGGGTCACGGTCACGGCCGCGGACATGCTTAACCGAGTGAGGGCCGTCGCCCGTGGGCTTCTGGCCTTGGGCGCGGGCAAGGGCAGCCGAGTCGTGGTCTACTCGCCGACCTGCTACGACTGGGGGGTCGTCGATTTCGCGTGCGCGGCGGTGGGCGCCATATCCGTGCCGATCTACGAAACAGATTCCGAACAGCAGGCGGCGACGATTGTCGAGGACGTGACTCCCGTCATCGCCTTCGCGGGCGACTACGACCACGCTCAGGCGCTGGAGCGCATCCGCAGGAAGTCACCATCCCTCACCGCCGTGTTCAATTTCGAGGCCGAGGGGTTGGATGCGGTCGTCGACTTCGGTGAATCGGTGAGTGAGGACGTCCTTGATGAGGCCATCTCGAAGGTCAAGGCGGATGATCCCTCCACCATCGTGTACACGTCCGGCTCCACAGGGAAGCCCAAAGGCGCGGTCCTTTCCAACAGGAACTTCACGCATATCGTCTACGCTGGTTATGACGTTCTTGGCGAGATGCTGTATCAGCCGACACGTCTTCTCCTGTTCCTGCCTCTTGCGCACTGCTTCGCCAGATACATCGAGTATGTGGCCATCGGAGCGCATGGCGTGGTCGGCTATCTTCCCAGCGCCAAGCGCCTGCTTTCCGACCTGAGAAGCTTCAAACCGACCTACCTTCTCGGCGTTCCACGAGTGTTCGAGAAGGTGTACAACGCCGCGTCGCAGAAGGCGGGCGCTGGAATCCGTGGGAGGATATTCGCGCGAGCCTTCGACCATTTCGTGGCATGGTCCAAGGACGAGGGGAACCATTCGTTGGCCGCGAAGGCCGCGCATGTGTTCTATGAGAAAACGGTGGGGACGTCCATGAGGTCGGCGCTCGGTCCCAATCTTCGGTACCTCGCATGTGGAGGGGCTCCGATCAACCCCGATCTGGCTCATTTCTTCAATGGCCTCGACGGGATAACCTTCATTCAGGGATATGGGATGACGGAGACCGCAGCCCCGTGCGTGGTCAATTTCGAGAAGGCAAACAGGGTTGGTTCCGTGGGCCGTCCGGGGCCCGGCATCGCGGTGAAGCTCGCCGATGATGACGAACTGCTCATCAAGGGCCCCAACATCTTCCTGGGGTACTACAACCAGCCTGAGATGACGAAGCAGACGTTGGATGCGGACGGATGGCTGCACAGCGGCGATCTTGCGTCGATCGACGATGATGGCTTCATCTATATAACGGGCCGCAAGAAGGACATCATCATCACCGCGGGCGGAAAGAACGTCAGTCCCGCTCCATTGGAAGGGATCATCGATTCGTGCCCCATCGTTTCCCATTCGGTGGTGATCGGCGACGGCAAACCCTTCGTCTCGGCTTTGGTGGCGTTGGAGCCGGATATGGTCCGGTCGTGGCTGGCCGGGCAGGGACTGGACTCGACAGCTCCCATGTCTTCGATCGCAAGGAACGATGCCGTGCGGTCCTATGTGCAGGAGTTCGTCGATCAAGCCAATGATGGGGTGTCCCGCGCGGAATCGGTGAGGAAGTTCGCCATTCTGGACGAGGATTTCACACAGGATTCCGGAACGTTGACGCCCAGTATGAAAGTGGTCCGCGCGAAGGTCATATCGCGATTCGCGTCGGTGATAGACAATGAGATCTACACCCCCAAAGGCGGCTCACGTCCACTTCCCGCGACCGTCAAGATTCTCGACAGAACGACCGAGACGGTGCGTCAGGCCTCGGAGACGGTGCGTCAGGCCTCGGAGACGGTGACACCGAAGGTTATGCAGGCGCTCGATCAGGCGAAGGCGAGCGTCAACGACCGGTGGAAGTCATCCCATGACGGCAAGAGTGTCGACGATGTCTCCGAACAGGATGAGACCGAATCCGATGGGGGAACGGACCCCGGACTTCCCGATGACCAGGAGGCGGCTCGGTAATGGCGATACGCGATATCCGGACGGTGCCCGATCCCGTGCTGCGAACGCCATGCGATCCTATCGGCGCAGTCACCCCGGCGGTCAGGCGCCTCGTCCGCGATCTTCTCGACACCGTCGACGATCCGGGAAGGGCGGGGCTATCTGCGAATCAGATAGGCGTCGGACTCCGGGCGTTCTCCTACAACATAGATGGAACCGTCGGCTACATCCTTAATCCCGTCATCGAGGAGACAAGCGGGGAGCAGTACGGCGACGAGGGATGCCTGTCACTGCCGGGACTGTGGTACGCCACGCGTCGCGCCGATTACGCGCGGTGCCGAGGGACCGATCTGGACGGCAAAACCGTTGTTCTCGAAGGGCGCGGTGTGATGGGCCGGATGATCCAGCATGAGTGTGACCATCTTGATGGACATGTTTATATCGACCGTTTGGAGAGGGATGAGCGCAAAGCCGCTCTGAGACAGATGCGCTCCTTCTCCCGGAGCGCGTAGAAACCCGCCAAGACATCCTGTTCCCCGTTTCCCGAAACGGGAAAATATGCTAGAATTCCGCCTTGTGCGTCGTTAGGTGGCCGTCGTGTCGTGATGGATGTCCACCGGAAGATTCCATATGTCAACCTGACGCACCAATTCGCGTCATGCACACGATGGACTGTGTCGGTCGGCTCGCAGGAGTTGCACTCAGATCCGCATGGCCAGGCAATAACCGACAAAGGAAGGCACAATTATGGCTCAGATCACCATGAGCGACATGCTAAAGTCCGGATTGCATTTCGGACATCAAACTCGTCGTTGGAACCCGAAGATGAAGCAGTACATCCTCACCCAACGCAACGGCATCCACATCATCAACCTGTTCAAGTCGCTCGACATGATCGACAAGGCCTACGACTTCATCAAGACCACCGTCGCCCATAATGGCACCGTGCTCTTCGTTGGAACCAAGAAGCAGGCGCAGGACTCCATCAAGACCCAGGCCACTCGTGTGAACATGCCCTACGTCTCGGAGCGCTGGCTCGGCGGGATGCTCACGAATTTCCAGACCGTCTCCAAGCGCGTCTCGCGCCTGAAGGAGCTTGAGGAGATGGACTTCTCCGACGTGCACGGATCGGGATACACCAAGAAGGAGCTTCTCCTCCTTGAGCGCGAGAAGGACAAGCTTGAGAAGCAGCTCGGCGGAATCCGCAACATGACCCGCACGCCGTCAGCCCTGTTCATCGTGGACATCAACAAGGAAGCCCTTGCCGTTCAGGATGCCAAGAAGCTCGGCATTCCGGTCGTCGCAGTGGTCGACACCAACACCGATCCCGATCTCGTGGATTACCCGATTCCCGCCAACGACGATGCCATTCGCGGCATTGATCTTCTCACCACGCTGATGGCCGACGCGGTCGCAGATGGTCTGCTGGAGCGTTCGGGCAAAGCCGAGAAGGCCGCCGACGCCAACGAGCAGCCCATGGCCGCATGGGAGAAGGATCTCCTCGCCGGAGACTCCGCATCCGCCGAGGCCGAGAAGCCCGCAGAGAAAGCCGACGAGGCGAAGGCTTCCGAAGCTGCCCCAGCGACGGCCGAAGCCTGAGTCCACACAGTCGTTCCCCACGCCCTCTGGGCGTGGGGCACCGTTATCTTAATTGGAGGAAACCAATGGCAGCAATCACAGCGGCGTTGATCAAGCAGGTCCGTGAGGACACCGGAGCCGGGATGCTTGATGTCAAGAACGCATTGACCGAGGCTGAGGGTGATGTCGCCCGCGCCAAGGAGATCATCCGTGCCAAAGGCATTCAGGCTGCGGGAAAGCGTGAGGGCCGCAAAGCCCAGGAGGGGACCATCGCCTCCGTCGTCATCGACTCGGCGGATGGTCAGACCGGATATGCGGTCGAGCTGAATTCCGAAACCGATTTCGTCGCCAAGACGCCGAAGTTCGTCGAATTCGCGGACTCCGTGTTGAACGCGGCCGTCGCGGCGTCCGCAAATGACGTTGACTCCGTGCTTGACGCGCCCATGAACGGCTCCACCGTGCGCGAGGAGGTCGAAGAGGCCGCGTCGCTGTTCGGCGAGCATGTGAAGATCGGTAACGTCGTCAAGGTCGAGGGACCCCATGTCGAGATCTACGCGCATCGTAAGTCGGCTGAGATGCCCCCGAGCATCGTCGCGATAATCGCCACGGATGAGGGTGGCGCTTCCGTCGCCCATGACGCGGCGTTGCAGATCTCCGCCATGTCGCCCCGCTGGCTCGCCCGCGAGGATGTGGACTCCGATGTGCTTGAGTCCGAGCGTCGCGTCGCTATGGATAAGACGACCGAGGAGCTCACGGCCAAGGGCAAGCCCGAAGCGGTCATCGAGAAAATCGCCCCGAAGATCGTCGAGGGCCGTCTCAACGCCTTCTACAAGGAGAACGTGCTTCTCGACCAGGCCTATGTCAAGGATCCCTCCAAAAGCGTTGGTGATTTGTTCGCCGAGGCGGGAGGCAAGGTCGTAGCCTTCGCCCGTGTCGAGGTAGGCAAGTCATCGGAGGAGTAGTGGTTTGCGCCGACGTGTGTCGGCGCGCCGGTGGCGGTGGGATCTGAGACCAGACCCACCGCCACCGGCGTTTTTATGTCTGTGCCACCGCCGTGGTACCGGCCATCCCAGTGCTTCGGTATCCATGGCGTGCCATAGGCGGAGGCCACCATCCTCTCCGAAGTGTCGTTGTTGCTGTATACGCTTGACATGATTTATGCAATGCCGGTGCGCCGGAACACTGATCCGGTGGAGGATGGAGAACGGTAATGACGGATGACAAGGGGAACGCCCCGCGGCGAGTTCTGCTCAAACTATCGGGAGAGGCCTTCGGTGGAGGCTCGGTCGGGTTGGACACCACCATTATTCGACGGATCGCGCGGGAGATAACGGATGCCGTGACACGGGGAGTCCAGGTGGCGATCGTTGTCGGCGGAGGGAACTTCTTCCGTGGCGCAGAGCTTCAACAGGCCGGCATCGATCGTAGCCGTGGGGATTATATGGGCATGTTGGGCACAGTGATGAACTGCTTGGCCCTTCAGGATTTCCTTGAGCAGGAGGGACAGGCCACCAGAGTCCAGACCGCGATCGCCATGGGGCAGGTCGCCGAGCCGTACATTCCACTCAAGGCAATAAGACATCTCGAGAAGGGCCGGGTCGTCATTTTCGGGGCTGGGGCGGGAATGCCCTACTTCTCGACCGATACGGTGTCGATTCAACGCTCGTTGGAGATTCACTGCGATGAGGTCCTGATGGGCAAGAACGGCGTGGACGGTGTGTACACGGCGGATCCGAGAAGGGATTCGGCTGCTCGTCGATTCGACGCGTTGAGCTACACCCGGGCCCTTGTCGACAATCTTTCCGTCATGGACGCATCGGCGCTCTCCATGGCTCGAGACAACCATCAGAGCATTCGCGTTTTCGGTCTTGAGGGCGAAGGCAACGTCACATCAGCAATTCTTGGATGTCCCATTGGTACTCTTGTGTCGGACGTCGAGTCTAGCGTTGCCGAATAGGTCGGCTACCGCATAAGGTGTTCAGAGTCGAATCGCGGCGTCCGATGGCGTCGGGCAGCAGATAAGCGGAGGTACATGATGGCAACAGCAGTCACACAGGCCAAGGAGCAGATGGCGAAGTCCGTTGAGGCGACGAAGGAGAATTTCTCGGGAATCCGCACGGGGCGCGCCAATCCAGGTCTGCTTAACGGTCTGACCGTCGATTATTACGGAGTTCCCACTCCAATCAAGTCGGTCGCATCCATAGGCGTTCCCGAACCACGCACCCTTTCCGTCACACCCTTCGACGCTTCCCAGACCAACGCCGTCGAGAAGGCGATACGCGATTCCGATCTCGGCGTCAGCCCCCGGCGTGACGGCAACGTCATCCGGCTGACTATGCCAGAGCTCACGGAGGAGCGGCGCAAGGAGTACGTCAAACTGGCGAAGACGAGGGCCGAGGACGGCAAGATCGCCGTGCGCAACATCCGGCGCAAGGCGAAGGAGGATATCGACAAATCCGTCAAGGATGGCGATATGGGCGAGGATGAAGGCGACCGTCTTCTCAAGGAGCTTGACAAGGTGACGAAGCAGACCACCGATCAGTTGGACGACCTCTTTGAGACCAAGCGCAAGGAGATCATGGAGGTCTGACGGCGGTGTCCGCCTCGGAAAGGTGCCGTGATGGTCGATAGCGTCGGAGAAGACGGACGTCAGGAACCGCAGAAGGTCGTTGACCAGATCAACAAACGCGCGGGAAGGAACATGCCACAGGCCGTGGGAACGGCCGTACTTCTCATCGGAATCATTCTTGCGTGTCTGCTGACCAGCATCCAGGTTTTCGTGATCCTCATAGTGGTGTTCATGGTGCTCGCGCTCTGGGAGCTTCGTGTCGATTTCGCCACGGTGGGGTTGCATATTCCCGTCATCACCCTATGGCTGTGCTCGGCAGGCATGCTCCTGTCGTCCTACTACGCGCCCAGGCACGCCGAGGCGATGGCGATGTCCTCGATTATCGCGCTGTTCGCCGTCGTCGTGATGTCAACGATGCGGGTGACGTATGGAAACCACATATCGCTGGCCGTCGCGGGCAAGCTCGCGTCGTCGGATCCGCGTGTGGGCACACCCGATTCGGCTGTTCCCATCGATCCACCCCACCACAGCCGCATGAGCAATCTCGCCGTCTCCGTGTTCAGCCTGATGTATGTCCCCGTTCTTGCGGGCAGCATTATTTTGTCCCTGACCTTTCATGGCCATCCGGTGGCCCATGCCATCATGCTGGTCTTCCTTCCGGCGTTGAGCGACACCGGTGGATTGTTCGCAGGGGCGTGGTTCGGGAAGCACAAGCTTTCGCCGCGGATATCCCCGAAAAAATCCGTCGAGGGGCTTATCGGCTCGATTGCCCTGGCTATGCTCGGAGCGTTCGTCATCTTTGCCGTGACGTATCCAGGACAATGGTCGAAGCTATGGTGGGCGCCGATTGTGATGGGCGTTATGGTGGGAATCGTGGGCACGTTCGGTGACCTGTGCGCTTCGATGCTGAAAAGAGACATAGGAATCAAGGACATGGGCCATTTGCTCAAAGGGCATGGCGGTGTGATGGATAGGGTCGATTCGATTCTGCTTTCCGCGCCTTTTCTGACTGTTCTGCTATGGATGACGGGAATGTGATGAGTGACGACGTTTTCCGCGAGGTGCTGTCCCGCGGTCACAATCCGCGTGGGAAGGCACCCCGACACTTCGCCGACATGACCGACGACGAGGCCAGCGAGACCGTGGCTGGACTGGACATTCCACGTTTCCGAGCGAAACAGCTGGCCTCGCACTACTATTCCCATGGTGATGTCAAGGCGGAGGATTTCACCGATTTTCCCAAGGATTTGCGCCAGCGCATCGGTGATGTCTTCTTCCCCCAGCTCATCACGGAAGTCACACGGCAGATCGCGGATGAGGGGATGACCGTCAAAACGCTGTGGAGACTTTTCGACGGCTCCAGAATCGAATCCGTTCTTATGAGATATCCACGCAGGGCCACTTTGTGCATTTCCAGTCAGGTGGGCTGTGGGATGGCGTGCCCATTCTGCGCGACGGGGCATCTGGGATTGACTCGGAACATGTCGACGGGCGAGATCCTTGAGCAGGTACGGGTCGCGGCGCGGACGATGCGTGATGGAGGTATGGCCGGAGGACCCGGAAGGCTGAGCAATGTGGTTTTCATGGGTATGGGGGAGCCCATGGCCAATTACCGTTCGGTTCTGGCCGCAGTGAGGAGGATATGCGCCCCCGCACCCGATGGCTTCGGAATATCGGCCCGGAACATCACGATATCTACGGTTGGGGTGGTTCCCGGAATCCGTAAGTTGGCGGGCGAGGGGCTTCCTGTACGGCTGGCGGTGTCCCTACACGCGGCTGGGGATGAGCTGCGCGACGAGCTCGTACCGATGAACCGCAAGTTCGACACCACGAAGGTTCTGGACGCGGCGCATGACTACTACAAGGCCAGCGGGCGCAGGGTGAGCATCGAATACGCCCTGATGCGTGGAATCAACGACCAGCCTGAGCATGCAACTCTGTTGGCCAAAAGACTCAACCACTACGGTGACGATTGGGCGCATGTCAACCCCATCCCGCTCAATCCGATCGAGGGTTCCCGATGGACGGCCTCGAAACCTGAGGATGAGCGGCGTTTTCTGGACATACTCCACCGTTCGGGAATCACGGCCACGCTCCGTGACACGCGGGGAAGCGACATCGATGGAGCCTGTGGCCAGTTGGCCGCCAAAGTGGAGGACTCCTCCACTGAGTGAGAGATGAGATGTCCCCGATATGAGGGGACGGTACTGTGGGTCGCAGAATGCAACGGTTCGTATGCGGGGAGGTCGTCGTGACGCTGGCGGTTCGGGTTATTCCTTGTCTTGACGTCGATGATGGGCGGGTCGTTAAAGGGGTCCATTTCGAGAATCTCAAGGATGCCGGGGATCCCGTGGAATTGGCGGCCGAATACTATCGTCAGGGTGCCGATGAGCTGACGTTTCTCGATGTCACGGCCTCAAGCTCGCATCGACGGACGATGGTCGACGTGGTGAACAGAACATCCGAAAAGCTGTTCATCCCACTCACTGTGGGTGGTGGTGTGCGGTCCGTCGATGATGTGGATTCCCTGTTGCGCTGTGGTGCCGACAAGGTGGGGGTGAACACCGCGGCGATCAACGATCCGCAGCTGATCGCCCGCATATCCAAGCGTTTCGGAAACCAGGTCCTGGTCCTGTCTGTTGACGCCCGGCGGGAGAGGGGCGAACGGCACACCGCCTCCGGCTTCGAGGTCACGACCATGGGGGGAAGGCGGTCCACCGGCATCGACGCGGTGTGGTGGGCGCGACGGGCCGAGGAGTTGGGGGCGGGCGAGGTTCTTCTCAATTCCATGGATGCCGATGGGACCAAAAAGGGCTTCGACATCGAGATGATTCGGGCGGTGCGGGAGGCTGTGACGATTCCGCTGATCGCCAGTGGAGGTGCGGGACGGCCCGATGATTTCCCTCCGGCCATAGCCGCGGGAGCCAACGCGGTTTTGGCCGCTTCGGTGTTCCACTATGGCGTCATGACCATCAATGATGTCAAAGGAGCTCTCCGTGGAGCTGGATACGCGGTCCGATAAGGGCCCTGCGGGCCGTCGGGTGTGGTCGTATGGTGTGTCGTGAGATCGGATGATGGCAAGGATGGAACTGATATGAGCGATTGTGGTGGAGAAGACGGCGTGGAACGGGCGGAGGATGCCGGGCGGGACGTTCTTGACCCGTCAGTGTCCGCGCGTCTCAAACGTGATGGGCAGGGGCTGGTTGTGGCGGTCGTCCAGCAATACGACACCCATGAGGTGCTGATGGTGGGATACATGAACGATGAGGCCCTCAGGAGAACCCTGACGACCGGACGGGTGACATACTGGTCCAGATCCCGGCAGGAGTACTGGAGAAAGGGAGATACGTCAGGGCATGTGCAGTTCGTGAAGGGAGTGTCGCTGGATTGCGATGGCGACGCCCTTCTCATCAGCGTCGACCAAGTTGGGGCCGCATGCCACACCGGAAGAAGATCATGCTTCGACACGGGCGGTCCGCTTCCTGTCGTGGTCGGAAGCCGGGCTGATGCGCTTCCTATGCAAGGGGGTCGGGGACGATGACGCAGTGCACGGTTGATGATCTGCAGTGGGGGCAGGCGTGGCCCTCGCGAGCTGTTTTTCATGAACTGGCCGATCAGGGGTATCGTGTCATCCCCATTGTGCGCCGGATTCTGGCGGATTCGTTGACTCCTGTTGGTCTCTATCGCAGACTTGGAGGCGGTCGCAGCGGGACGTTTATCCTTGAATCCGCGGAATATGGGGGGATATGGAGCCGATACAGCTTCATCGGGGTGCGGTCCATGGCCCAGCTTCGTTCAAGGAATGGGCGTGCCGATTGGCTGGGCACCGTTCCATCCGGAATCCCCAGAGAGGGGGATGCCCTTGAGGTGGCCCATGCCGCGTTGAAGGCGCTGCGTTCGCCAAGGGTGAGTGGTTTGCCGAATCTGACGGGTGGCCTTGTCGGATCGGTCGGTTGGGATGCCATACGTCATTGGGAGCCTTCCGTCGGGGCCACAGCTCCGGATGAGACCGGGCAGCCCGAGCTGGCGCTGTCGTTGGCGACCGACATGGCCGTCGTCGACCATGTGTCGGGCTCCGTGTGGTTGATAGCCAACGCCGTGAACGTGGATGACATGCCCACTCGGGCGGATAAGATGTACGACGACGCGGTAGTCCGGTTGGATCGCATGCAGGAGACGGCATCGTCATCCGCCGCCGGCGAGACAAGCGTCAGCGTTCTGGATCCGCAGGCTCCGGTTCCTGAGCTGAGGTTTCGCACCTCGAAATCGGATTATGAGAAATCCGTGGAGAAGGCGAAACGCCACATCATTGATGGAGACGTCTTCCAAGTCGTCATCTCGCAACGCTTGGACATCGACTCCCCG
This sequence comes from uncultured Bifidobacterium sp., assembly GCF_949292005.1. Classification (GTDB taxonomy): domain Bacteria; phylum Actinomycetota; class Actinomycetes; order Actinomycetales; family Bifidobacteriaceae; genus Bifidobacterium. Next base: position 63,226 of record NZ_CASEXV010000059.1, read on the forward strand.
TCGGATCCCTTCGACGTGTATCGGGTGCTTCGTACGCTCAATCCCAGCCCATACATGTACTTCTTCTCGCTGACCGACGCGGACGGGCGGGATTTCTCTATCATCGGGTCCAGCCCCGAGACGCTGATCAAGGTCGATGACGGCCACGCCATGACGTTTCCCATCGCAGGGTCCCGTCCAAGGGGCAAAACTCCCGAGGAGGACGAGCGTCTTTCCCGTGAGCTGCTCGCCGATCCCAAGGAGCGCAGCGAGCACATCATGCTTGTCGATCTGTCGCGCAACGACCTGAGCCGCGTCTGCGATCCTGAGAGTGTCGAGGTCGTGTCGCTGATGGACATCAAGCGTTTCAGCCATATCATGCACATCTGCTCGACGGTGACGGGCAGATTGTCTCCCGGGGTCACCTCTTTCGACGTCTTCGCCTCGGCCTTCCCCGCGGGAACGCTGTCGGGCGCGCCCAAGCCGCGCGCCGTCGACATCATCGACGAGCTGGAACCCTCGGACAGAGGGATCTACGGGGGAACGGTGGGATACTTCGATTTCTCCGGGAATCTCGACATGGCCATTGCCATCCGCACCGCGTTCCTCAGGAACCATGAGGCCTCCGTACAGGCGGGAGCGGGCATCGTGCTCGATTCGGTTCCCGAGAACGAGTGGCAGGAGACCCGGAACAAGGCCGAGGCTAGTGTCGAGGCCGTGCAGATGGCGGCTCGATTGAGGAATCTGTAGGCGCGTCGGACGGGCTGGCCGCGATGCGGCCCATTTCGGAATCTGGTTATTCATAACGAGTGGAGTCCGTTTCACGTAGAGTTACCTGTGATGTTCATAGGAAGGGAAAGACCGTGTCAGTACTGGACGATTTGATGGAGGGCGCGTTGGAGGACCAGCGCGCGCGTGAGGAGACCGTGTCGATTGATGAGCTACGCGCCGCCGCCGACGCCGCTCCGGCTCCCCTTGACGTCCGCGCGTGGCTGAAACGTGCCGATGGAGTGCCCATCATCGCGGAGATCAAACGTGCGTCGCCTTCCAAGGGCAGGCTGTCCGACATTCCCGATCCAGCCGCTTTGGCCCGTGAATACGAGCGCGGAGGAGCCTGTGCCGTGTCGGTTCTCACCGAGGGGCGTCGTTTTCTCGGATCGTTGGACGACTTGGACGCAGTGCGCAAGGCCGTGTCGATACCCGTTCTCCGGAAGGACTTCATCGCCACGGATTACCAGATCTGGGAGGCCAGGGCGCACGGAGCGGATTTGGTTCTGCTTATCGTCGCGGCATTGGATGATGTGACGCTTGTCCGTCTTCTCGAACTCACGCATCGTCTGGGGATGACGGCACTGGTTGAAACGCATACACGGGAGGAGATTGACCGCGCGATTGCCGCGGGAGCCTCGGTCATCGGCACCAACGCCAGGAACCTCAAGGATCTGCGGGTTGATGTGGGACGATACTCCGAGCTGGCGGATGGACTTCCCGACGACGTGATCAAGGTCGCGGAGTCCGGTGTGTTCGGTGGGGTCGAACTGGAGGATTACGCGCGGGCGGGAGCGGATGCCGTGCTTGTCGGTGAGGGCGTGGCCACGGCCGACGATCATCGCACCGCAGTGGCGCGGCTGGTGGCCGCCGGACGACGGGTGAAGGCATCGTCCGCCATGCCTCTGAGCACGCACGAGGGACCTTATTTCGGAAGGTTCGGAGGACGGTATGTTCCCGAGGCTCTTGTCGGGGCGCTTGATGAGTTGGAAAAGGTCTATACCGAGGCCAAGGCCGATCCCGAGTTCCATCGTGAGTTCGCGCGTCTGAACAAGCTTTATGTGGGTCGTCCCTCGCCGCTGACCGAGGCTCCGCGGTTCGCCGCCCGGCTCAACGAGCGGGTCGGCACCAACGCGCGCGTGTTTCTCAAGCGGGAGGATCTCAACCATACCGGAGCCCATAAGATCAACAACGCCTTGGGGCAGGCGCTTCTCGTCAAACGCATGGGCAAGCACAGGGTCATCGCCGAGACCGGTGCGGGCCAGCATGGGGTCGCCACGGCCACGGTGTGCGCGCTTATGGGATTGAAATGCCGTGTCTATATGGGGCAGATCGACGCGCGGCGGCAGGCTTTGAACGTCGCCCGTATGCGCCTGCTCGGGGCCGAGGTGGTCGAGGTGACCCAAGGGACAAGAATCCTGAAGGATGCCATCAACGAGGCTCTGCGGGACTGGGTGACGAACGTTGAGGACACCCATTATCTCTTGGGAACTGTTGCCGGCCCGCATCCCTTCCCCAGCATGGTCCGCGACTTTCAGAAGGTGATAGGCGAGGAGGCTCGGGAGCAGCTTCGCGAGGACTACGGCATCGACCATCCCGACGCGATCTGCGCCTGCGTGGGTGGTGGGTCGAACGCCATCGGGATCATGAACGCCTTTCTGGATGACCCCAGTGTGGCACTGTACGGCTTCGAAGCCGGCGGACATGGGCCCGAATCAGGCGAGCACGCCATCAGATTCGCTCCCGGAACGGGCCAGTTGGGTGTGTTCCAGGGTGCGAAGTCGTATCTGTTGGAGGATGCGGAGGGGCAGACCAAGGATACATACTCCATCTCCGCGGGATTGGACTACGCATCCGTGGGACCCGAACATGCGTGGCTCAAGGAGCTCGGAAGGGTGAACTATTCATGGGCCACCGACGACGAAGCGATGTCCGCTTTCAAGGACCTGTGCGAGACCGAGGGCATCATTCCCGCGATCGAAAGCTCCCATGCGGTGGCGGGCGCGTACAAGGCGGCGAAGGACCTGAAGAATAAGGGAATGACCAGTCCGGTCATGATCATCAATATTTCCGGGCGCGGCGACAAGGACGTGGCGACTGCCGGGCGGTGGTTCGGCTATCTCACGGATGACCAGAGCCGGGCGTTGGACGCCAACGGCGCCCACGGAACCAGCATCGAGGGGGAGTGACCACAATGGACACAAAGGACGTGGGAATGAGAGCACCGTCGACGCAACCGTTGGGAATCAGCCATCGCCCCAGTGCCATGGAGACGCTGTTCGAGCGGCTGGATGAGGAGAACCGTCCGGCGTTCATCGGATATCTGCCTTATGGTTTCCCCGACGTCGAGATGTCCCTCCGGGCGCTTCGCACAATGGTCGAGAATGGTGTGGACGCCGTCGAAATCGGTCTTCCCTATTCGGATCCGGTGATGGATGGTCCAGTGATTCAGGCGGCCGCTCAGAAGGCGATCGAATCCGGCGAGAAGATCGCCGGGGTGTTTGATGCGGTGCGCGTCGTGTCCGAAGCCGGGGCTGTTCCCCTGATCATGAGCTACTGGAACCTGATCATGCATTACGGAGTGGAGCGTTTCGCAGATGATTTCGCGCAGGCTGGCGGTGCCGGTCTTATCACTCCGGATTTGATTCCCGATGAGGCCGATGAATGGATCGAGGCGTCGCAGCGGCACGGACTTGACCGTATATTCCTTGTGTCTCCGGATTCGACCGACGAGAGGCTGGGGGTGGCGGCGCGAGATTCCCGTGGATTCGTTTATGCGGCGTCGCGGATGGGCGTGACGGGAGAGAGGACCACGCTCTCCTCATCCCCGGAGGCTCTGGTGTCTCGAACCAGAAAGGCCGGAGCCTCCCGTGTGTGTGTGGGCATCGGAGTGTCGAACGCGCAGCAGGCCGCCCAGGTCGGCTCTTATGCGGACGGAGTCATCGTTGGCTCGGCTTTGGTGCATACCCTTCTTGTCCCGCAGGGGGGTATGGTGGGTGACGCGTCGGACCGATTGGATGGTCTGGCCCGGGTCACACGTGACATAGCCCGTGGAGTGCGCTCGGCACGGCTCTAGCTCGATCCCATGGATATGGGATGTGCGGGGAGATGAACGGAAAGGTTGTCGGCAGCAATGGCATTGGCGTACATTCCCTCACCATCGGTGTCCCAATTCACCATAGGACCGGTGACCATCCATATCTACGCGCTGTGCATGCTCGCGGGGATTGTGGCCGCCGTTGCCATAGCCTCCGTGCGATGGTCCAGGCGTGGAGGGGATTTCGATCAGATACTTGACATCACGCTGTGCGCCGTTCCCGCGGGAATAGTCGGCGCGCGCGTCTACCACATCGTCACCACGCCGGAGCGTTTCTTTGGGCCGACCGGCGATTGGGTGGAGATGTTCCGGATCTGGCACGGAGGTCTGGGAATATGGGGCGCCGTCCTTTTCGGAGGACTCGCCGCGTGGGCGTGGTGCCGACACAAGCACTACCCCATGGCTCTTCTCGCGGACAGCGTGGCTCCGGGGCTTCTTGTGGCCCAAGCGATCGGGAGGTTGGGAAACTGGTTCAACCAGGAGCTCTATGGCGCTCCGACGACGCTTCCATGGGGATTGAAGCTCAGCTCAACCGGCACCGCGATCGGATCAGGGGAGCAGTGCTACGACGGGACGACATGTCCGACCGGAACATTGTTCCAACCGACCTTTCTCTACGAGATGATCTGGAACCTTATCGGAGCCGCGTTGATTGTGTGGCTCGGACGTCGCGCATCCGCGTATCTGAAGGCAGGATCGCTTTTCGCGACGTATGTGATGTGGTACACGCTGGGACGCGGATGGATCGAGACGCTGCGCATCGACTACGCCCACAACTTTCTGGGAGTGCGAATCAATGTCTGGGTCGCGATGGTGGTCTTCGCGATGGGAGCCATCGCTTTTATTCTGATTCAGCGTTTTGGCAAGGACAGCGCTGGTCTTGAGAAGCGCCTGAAGGACATCACCGACACCGAACGACATGACTGAGGTCCCTTGCCACTTCGACCGGTCTGTCGTACTTCATAGAATGGACACCATGATGATTCGAATAGCTCCCAGCATATTGTCAGCCGACTTCTGCAACCTTCAACGCGATCTGGACGCTATATCCGCGGCGGATCTCGTCCACGTCGATGTCATGGACCATCATTTCGTTCCCAATCTCACCCTGGGGGAGCCGATCGTCAAGCGGATCTGCGAGGTGACCGACCTGCCCGTGGATGTGCATCTGATGATTGAGGATCCCGACCGTTGGGCTCCGGAATACGCGCGTCTTGGCGCGTCTTCGGTGAGCTTCCACATGGGGGCCGCGCACGCCCCCGTCCGGCTGGCGCGCCAGTTGCACGACATGGGATGCAAGGCGTGCTTTGCGGTTCGTCCCGCCGAGCCCGTGGAGCCCATATTCGACATTCTTGACGAGTTCGACATGATTCTTGTCATGACGGTCGAGCCGGGATTCGGAGGACAGAAGTTCCTGGGAAACCAGATGGGCAAGGTCAGGAGGCTTCGTGACGAGATCACTCGTCGTGGATTGTCCACAAGCATTCAGGTGGATGGCGGTGTCAGCACATCCACTGCCGCGGTGGTGGCGAATGCCGGCGCTGATGTTCTGGTGGCCGGATCCGCGGTGTATGGCTCCAGCGATCCGGCAGAGGCCATAGTGGGAATCCGTCGGACGGCGCAGGACGCATATCGCGCGTAGCGTTGCGGGCTCAGCCGTAGAAAACGTTATACGCATAGCCACAGGAAAGGTATTGGATATGAAATCCTTCGAATCGTTGTTTGCAGAGCTCAGCGAGAAGGCATCCCGTCACGATCCCGAGTCTCTCACGGTCGCCGAGCTTGACAAGGGCACACACTTCATCGGGAAGAAGATCGTCGAGGAGGCGGGGGAGACGTGGATTGCCGCGGAGTATGAGGGAGCCGACCGGACGGCTGAGGAGATGAGCCAACTGATCTACCATCTGCAGGTGATGATGATCGACTGTGGAATCACCTTGGACGACATATACAAGAACCTGTGAGGACGTGTTTCAGCTAGGGACGCAAGGGAGAAGAGAATGTTGAGAATCGCGGTGCCGAACAAGGGGATGCTCTCGGAACCGGCTTGGGACATGCTGGGCGAGGCCGGATACCGGCTTCGGAGCAATTCACGGCAGTTGGTCGTGCATGACGAAGACAACGACATCGAGATGTTCTACCTCAGGCCGCTTGACATCGCCGTCTACGTTGGACGGGGAACCATCGACGTCGGAATCACGGGCAGGGACCTTCTGCTCAACTCCGGAACCGATGCCCTCGAACACATGTCCTTGGGATTCGGCGCATCGACCTTCCGATTCGCGGCTCCTCAGGAATCACCCATCGCCAGCCTTGAGGACATCGATTCCAAAAGGGTCGCCAGTTCGTATGACAGGCTGGTGTCCGACTACCTGACCGCTCGGGGCGTCCATGCCGATATCATCCACCTTGATGGTGCGGTGGAGTCCTCGGTTCAGCTGGGAGTGGCCGACCTCATCGCCGATGTGGTGTCCACAGGAACGACTCTGCGCAATGCCGGGCTTCGCATCTTCGGCGATCCGATTCTCAAATCCGAGGCGATTATGATTCGTTCGCCACGCCTCGCTGAGGATGACGAGCGTTTGGTCGTGCTTCAGAGGCGTCTGCAGGGAGTCCTCACGGCACAGCGGTACGTGATCATGGATTACGACATTCCCGTGTCCAAGGTCTCCCAGGCGGTGGCAGTGACCCCCGGATTCGAAAGTCCTACGATCTCGCCGCTTCATGACAAGCAGTGGTCCGCCGTGCGCGTCATGGTTCCGCGGGACAGGGTCAATATGCTTATGGACCGGTTGTACGATGTGGGGGCGCGCGGCATCATCGTCACCGCCCTTCAGGCGTCCAGGATCTGATAGACACGATGCGTGGCAACGATGATCGGGGAAACCGCTATGGTCCGGAGCCCAGGAACATCTATTTCACGGTCCCCAACCTCATCAGCGTTCTGAGAATCATATCCATTCCGTTCATCGCGGCCTTGATCGCGGGGCACAGGATGATCCCCGCTTTGGTGGTGATGGGAATCTCGGCCGTGTCCGACGGCGTCGACGGCATAATAGCGAGATCATTCAATCAGGTCAGCAGAGTCGGGCAGATCCTTGATCCGGTCGCGGATCGTCTGCTGATATTCTGCAGCATCCTTGCTTTGGGACTTGCAGGGATCATTCCGTGGTGGATGCTCGTCATCGTCGGACTGCGAGACTGCCTTATGGCCATCGAGATGCTCATTCTCGCTCAGCATGATTACGGCCCTCTTCCTGTTCACTTCGTGGGCAAGACGGGCACGGCCCTGCTCATGACCTCGATTGTGACCCTGATTGTGGCGGATATGCTTGTCGGAGTCGCCGGACAGGTGCTGCGCATGATCTCGCTGGCCGTGTTCATCTGGGGCATAGCGCTGTACTGGTTCGCGGGACTGCTCTACGCTTGGCAGGGAACCATTCTTCTCAAACGCAGAGGATAGGACCATGACCACCGGAATCGGCCCCGAACCCATCAGTCTCCCAGTGGAGCCGGATAGGGCGTTGTTGAGGCGGCGTGCCGTTTTCTCCTCACAGGCGGTGAATCTGGGACCCCACCACATCGCCGATCCGGAGACCGTCTCCGGGACGACATCGGCGCCCCGGCGTCACGCCCATGATTACTCTCTGCGTCTCATCGACGACCTGACCAACCGTTCCGTCGACCCGATGTTCGTCGATTCACTGCTTGTCTCGACGCAGCGCCGCTCGCCCCTCATCGTCTGGAGCACGCGTCTGGTCGTTATGCTTATCTGCGTGGGTGTCGGACTGTTCGGGAGTGCGTTCGTCAGACAGCTCAACACGGATCCACGCAAGGAGGTCCGCGCCAGCCTTGCCAAGGAGCTGGAGGAGCAGAAGGGTGAGTTCGATGATCTGAGCTCCCAGGTGACGAAGCTGCGTTCGCAGGTCGATGCGCAGTCCAAGAAGCTGGGAACGAGCAGCCAGAGCACGACGCTCAGCCAGGATGAGCTTGTCAATGGGCTGGTCGCGGTGACGGGCGAGGGGATCACACTGACCATAGCCGATCCGTTGGCAGCGTCCAATGAGACATCGTCGACCAGGGGAGGCACTTCGCAGCTGAGAGTGGTTACGGACACGGATCTCCAGACATTCGTCTCGATTCTTTGGAAGGCCGGAGCGGAGGCCATCTCGGTGAACGGCTATCGAATCGGCGTGCAGACGTCGATTAGAAGGGCCGGACAAACGATTCTCGTCGGCGTCAACGGAGTTCAAAGCCCGTACACGATACGCGCGATCGGCAACAAAACGACTTTGGCTAAGGCGGTTGGCTCGAAATCCCTGGCATCCTTGTACGCGGATCTGGCTTCGGCGGGCATTACGCCGCACGTTGACAAATCTTCATCGCTTAGTATGGACGCTGCGGGATCAGGAGACATAACCTACGCCACGAAGGGGGACTAGATGGCCGCAATACTCGGATTGATCATCGGAATCGTTCTGGGAATATTCGTGCGCCCCGACATACCCATCCTCCTGCAGCCCTATCTGCCGATTATGGTGGTCGCGGCGATCGACGCGCTGCTGGGAGCCGGCAGGGCATACTTCGAGAGAAGCTTCTCCGACAAGGTCTTCGTCATATCCTTCGTGTCGAATGTCATCACCGCCGCGCTTCTCGTGCTTCTGGGCAACCAGCTTGGCGTGGGATCCCAGTTGCAGACCGCCGTTATCGTGGTTCTAGGCATCCGAATCTTCTCCAACGTGTCCGCCATACGACGATTCATTTTCCACGGGTGATGCGCCATGAAACATAGTCAGACGATGAATGGGTCCAAAGACCATGCCGAACATGGCGAGCATGGGGGGAACGTCGATCGTGACACCCAGAACGACAACACGAGAACGGGGTCTTTTCCGGTCGTCCGTCGGCGTAGAAGGATTCCCGCCATAGGCGACTCGAGTGTGGGAAGCAGGCTTCTGACCAGTGTGCTCATCACGATTCTCTGCGCCACCTTGGGTTTTGGATATGCCATCCAGCTGAACAACGATACGTCCACGTACGAGACCATGAGCGAGGAGGAACTGACCAGGCTGATCACTGAGACAAGCACCCAGGTGCAGAATCTGGAGCAGCGTAAGACGGAGCTCAGCAGCCAGCTCAACTCATTGAAGGCCGCAGTCGACAAGCAGAAGGAGGCCGAGAGGATCGCGAAGCAGAATGAGGAGACCAATGGCCTGCTTTCCGGAAGGCTTGCCGCGCAGGGCGAGGGTGTGGTCATAACCGTCAGCAAGGGTAAGAAATCCTCGGTCGACGCGTCGACGATGTTCCAACTGATCGAGGAGCTGCGGAACGCCGGTGCCGAGGTCATGGCCATCAACAGCCTGCGAATAGTCACATCCACGTATGTGGCGGATACGGATGGCGGGCTTGAGTGCGATGGCGTCATCCTCTCGACGCCCTATAAGATCAAGGCCATCGGTGATTCGCAGAACCTTCAGAACGCGGTGAGCATCGCGGGCGGGGTGGGATCGCGCCTGAAGGTGAAGTTCGGGGCCACGGTGAAGGTCACCTCCTCCAAGAAGGTCGTTATCGACGAGATCCGCAAGACCCGCAAATATACGTATGCGAAGACTGTAGAATAGTGCGCATGACAGATCCCATTCCATCCGCCGGCGAGACGACCATCATTGGCATGCCGGCCATAACAATACCCGTGACGTTGACGGGAGACCGTCCGCTGACGACCGAGGACATCGACACCATATCCCGTCTGGCGCCAAGGACGGCGTTGTTGATTTCGACGCGCGGCGCGGTGTCCGGATCGCGTTACCTCCTTGACCAGGACGAGACCACAGTCGGGCGCGACCCGCAGGCGGACATTCTTCTGGATGATTCCACGGTTTCACGCGCTCACGCGGTTTTCAGACGTGTGGGTGGAGACTTCACGGTCGCCGATTCTGGAAGCCTGAACGGCACCTACGTCAACCGGCGTAGGGTCGATGAAGCGGTCCTCCATAACGGTGATGAGATCATGATCGGCAAATTCCGTCTGGTGTTCTTCACTGGAGCGTCGTCCGTCTCCTGATGTCGGAGCGGTGACGGGGGATTCCCGATATGGTCATTCCACTGCGGGAGTTGTTGTTTGTGTAAGACAGGTATGGGTGGTTTGAAAGGAGTGGGTTGATGTCCCCGGATAGCGAACGTGGGGGTCTGAGTTCCGGTCCTGAATTGAGATTGCACATTCCGCATGAGGGTCATGACGATTCTTATGGCGGAACCGCTGTGCAGGGGGAGTTGTTCTCGGGGAGCGTGGATGACGACCTGCCCAAACGCGGATATCGCGGGACGGTGGCGTCGAAGGTCGCCGGCATAACATACCGACAGCTGGACTACTGGGCAAGGAAGCGGATTCTCGAACCATCCATCACCCCTTCGCACGGATCGGGATCTCGACGGCTGTATTCCTTCAAGGACGTCGTTATTCTGGCGGTTTCGAAGCGGCTTCTTGACGCGGGAATCAACCTGCAGAATGTCACGTCAGCCATTGGCTTCCTCACTCAGCGGACGACCGCCGAGCTTGGTGGCATCACGATTATGTGTGATGGGGAAACCGTGCATGAGTGCGTAAACGGGGGAGATGTGGTGGATGTCCTGAACACGGGCGCCGCCGTTTTCGCTGTTTCCGTGGGTCTGCTATGGGGGGAGATCCGGCAGGCTTTGGAGGGTGAGGAGTGCGTCGAACTGGAGGATTCCGCTGTGGATCAGTCGGGATCCAGCTCCCACCCGCTTGACGAACTGACGGAGATCAGGCTCCGTCGCGAGCTGGCCGCGCGGCATGCTCGCCGTGAGTCGGCATGAGTGCGAATCGACATTGGCGTTGGGCATGATGATTGCGGCGCTCTTACCACTGGGGCTGTGGTTGGCTAGTATGGCCATGGGTGTGGTTGTTTGCGCTTCATGCGTGGTCAATGGCGCCTTGATGCCATCGGCACGCCTCCGTATTCCAGGCGTTCGTCCCGTGCCGTGGAGCGTTGTGGCGCTTCACCTCTGTTCCGTCGTTATCGGAGCCATGGCATATGCCGTTTTTCTGCTGATAGAACCGGTTGCAAAGAGTTCAATCGTCAGATGGTATGAGTCGGTTGGGTTGGTATCCGCCATCGTCGTCGTGGCGTGTGTTGTTTGCCAGCTGGTTGCCATGTATCTGCATGCGCGCAATGCCATGAAAGGGGAAATGGACAGGACTCTTAGGCGGAGGACCTGAGCTAAAATCCTAATCTGACATAACGTACATTATCGGCTAACTCAGAACCGAGTGAAAATACCTGATGATCATTACATCTGCCTAATTGAAATACGCGCTGACGGCATCATCAAGATCGTCGACATGATCGATGACACGATAAGCGCCGTGTTCCTCGAGCTCGCCGGATTCCGCATAGCCCCATGCGCATCCAAGGCAGTCCAAGCTGCAATCGCGCGCGCCATCGGCATCGGTCCATCGATCGCCGACCATAAGAGCCCTGTCTCCGGACGATTCCGAATATCTCAAGCACGAGAACGCATACCGTATAACCGAGGCTTTGGTTATACGGGAGTTGTCGCGACTGGCGCCAAAAACATCATCGACAAGATCGTCAAGACCGAAATGCTCGCAAATTGGACGCGCCTGATACTCGGGTTTGCACGTCGCGACCGCAAGAATGAAATCCTGGGTTCGAAGACGGCGCAACTGATCGGGAATGCCGGAATAGACGGAATTTGCCAGCGAGCCCGGAACCTTGTGGCCGGGATTCAGGGGATCGTCAAACACGGCCTCCTCCGAATAATATCGGCGGTATGTGCGCACAGCCTCATCCAAGCGGTCCTCGGGAACATTGTTGCGTCTCATGGATTCAATGATCGCCGGTCCGATGAAACGCCGCATCTCCGATTTATCAGGAACCGGGAACCCCAATGTCTCCAAAGCTTTTTCGGCGCTGGCGATGATTCCCGGATCCGATTTCGTGAGGGTTCCATCCAAATCCAAAAGGACAATTCTTCTGCCGGTGCCGGATTGTCTCAAACCGCTCTCCCTGTCGTTGGCGATGCTGTAGATGACATGTTTGTCGTCATATGGTGTCTATTATCGCCAATCCCGTTGGCGTGGACGAGGAGTCACTCGTAATCGGGAATCCAGCCGTCATGATGCATGGCCAGCCGCTTATCCAGAAGAGCCTTCAGCTCGTCCTCGCTACGGCGTTCAAGAAGCATGTCCCAGTGGGTGCGCGTCGGCTTACCGGAATCATCCGAGGTGTTCTCTGAATCGCCCTCGCGGTGGGCCGTCGACCCACACCGGCATTCCCACTCGTTGGGGATTTCGGCCCCCTCCGCGAAGGGGAGAATCGTCCGGTGCCCCTTCGGACAGATGTATGACACCTCCATACGGGCCGCGAAATCGACGTTATCGTCGGACTCCAGTGATTTCGCTCCGATGCTCATGCCACGTAGGCTACGTTCCGCCATCTTCCGCCTCCTTGTTGTGGGACGACAATCACCGTCCGTCGTCCGCACGCTCCACTACGACTGTCCACGGTATCGAACAGCGCGGACGTTAACCGCATTCCCACTGTTCTCGCAGGGCCGACATGATGAAGGGCATGGGCCCACGAGATCAATCGACGCCGGAATACGCGACCACTCCCCTGTTCACCTCATCCCGTGCACGTCGAACGATCCGCGGATCAAGGGACATGTTTAACCGCGGAACCGCGCAGGCCTCCGACATCTGCCCCAACAGGTCCGACAGTCGTTTCATAACCCTTACGAAATCGCCGCCTGTGATGTCGTTACCATCGAGCACCTCGGCGAGCGGCGCGCCATCTGCCCATGCGTAGACGATGTCGCATATCGAGAAGTTGGGCGCGGATGTGGAGTCCAGCCCGTGACGTTGGCACAGATCATCGATGTCCTCCCATACGTCGCCGATCGTGTCGGCCGAGGCGGCGACCTTGCCGTTCGGACCTCCGGGAATGCGCCCTGGGGAGGAGTCTCCCCCGTGCCTTGCCTCATAGACCAGCGATGACACCACGGATGCCAGTTCTCGATGGTCCAGACCGTCAAAGACTCCGCGAGACATCAGCTCCGCCAAGAGGAGGTCGCGCTCGCTGTACAGACGACGCAGCATGTCGCCTTTGGGCGTCAGATGGATGGTGGTTCCGCCGTCATGATTCTCGATCTGAAGGTAGCCCAGAAGCTTCAGGACGTCGCAGATGTGGTCGAATCCCCGTGCGACCGATCCGGTACGGTTCTGATAGGCGTCGCGGGCGCGGTCAAGCTCGCGGCATTCGCGGACCCACCGGTGTCCCCAGGTCAGATGCCTCGTGAGGTCGGGACAACGGCGGCAGGGATGGTTCCGCTCCCTCGTCCGAAGGTCGTCGATGCGCGCGTCCAAATCCATGAATGCGTGGGAGCGCTCCTGATCGGTGTCGAAAACCCTCTCCTTGAGTTCGCGTCTGCCATTCTTTTGCGCGAGGCTGAGATCGCGACGAATCGTCATGTACTCGCGGAAGTCTCCCATGGAGCACGCGAAGGCCTTCTCATACGACGCGACGGCCGTTGCCAGCTGGTCGATGCGGGCTTCAAGGTCGACCGACGACTTGTTCGCCTCCCATTGGGCGAAGCAGTGGTCCAGTGTCGACCGAGCGGTCGAATAATCGCTGTGGCTGAGAAGATTGACCGCCATGTTGAAGGTCGGCCGAAAACTTGAGTGGATGGGATATACGCGCGCGCTTGACAACGAGGCCATGGTTGCCGGCGTGAAATCAGGATGGTCGACGACTACGGCATGTCCTATCGAGTCGACTCCGCGGCGTCCAGCGCGACCGGTCAGCTGAGTGAACTCCCCCGGAGTCAGAGGGACATGCCCAGTGCCGTCGTATTTCTCGAGTTTCTCGATGACCACGCAACGGGCGGGCATATTGACACCAAGGGCAAGCGTTTCTGTGGCGAACACCACGCGTACCAGACCCATTTCGAAAAGACGTTCGACGATCTGGCGGAACAGCGCGATCATGCCGGCATGATGGGGCGCGAAACCCTCCTCTAGCGCGAAGCGCAATCGGGAGAAATGAAGCGCTTTGAGATCATCGTCGGAAAGCTGCCCTGCCACCATCTCATCGACAATGTCACGGATGCGTCGTGCCTCATCATCCGTTGTGAGATGCAGTCCGGCCGTGAGACACTGCTCGACGGCCTTGTCGCATCCCGCCCGAGAGAATATGAAGTATATGCCGGGAAGCATATCTAGGAAATCGAGTTCGTCTATCACCGCCCATCGCCGCGGCGTATGGCGTAAGGATTTTGCGCGTGTGCCGGATTGTTGGCCGTGGGGACGTCCATGTCGCTTTTGGGGAAGTCTGATGCGTTTTTCCGCGCGTCGATCGAGTTGCTCAAGACGTCGCGGAAGCCACGGATTCAAAGAGGAGGTCTCATGTCCCGAACCGTTGCGGCGGTACAGGTCGATGAGTTCGGGCTCGTGTGAGTCGTCCTGCTGCACAAGAACATGCTGCTCCAGGGGAACGGGCCGGTGTTCCGACACCACCAGTGCGGTCTCGCCCCGCACGGAGGATATCCAACCGGAGAAGTCCTCGACGTTCGACACGGTGGCGGACAACGCGATTATCCGAACCCGGGGCGGAAGGTGGATGATGACCTCCTCCCAGACGGGACCTCGGAAGCGATCGGCCAGATAATGCACCTCGTCAAGAATGACGTATCCGAGCGAGTCCAGTGAGGAGGACCGCTCATAAAGCATGTTGCGCAGAACCTCCGTCGTCATCACCACGATGTCCGCATCGGGGTTCACCGCGGTGTCCCCGGTGAGAAGGCCCACCGAATCGGCGCCATAAAGCGCGGACAGATCATGATACTTCTGATTGCTCAGAGCTTTGATGGGCGTTGTGTAAAAGGCTTTGACGCCTTGATGGCGCGCGAGAAACACCGCGAAATCCGCGGCGACGGTTTTGCCCGCTCCCGTGGGGGCCGCGACAAGGACGTTCGCGCCTGATTCCAACGCGTCGTTCGCCCTGATCTGAAAGTCGTCGAGATCAAATGGTGCTTGGCGTGAGAACTGTCCGGACAGCGTGGAGTCATGACGACGGTGTTCCATGAACGACTGGTATCGACAAGAGGGGGACTGCGTCATGGTTGCGTGGAGGCCTTTGACTGATATGGCGGATAGGTGGTGCGAGTCATTGATCAGGGTTTGCGACGTGATAGTTCCGCATTGATGAGAAGTGCGTGGACGGTTCCGGAGTGGCGGCGAAACCGGTGTCCTCCAATGTCTCCGGTATGCGGCTGGCAGCCCAAGATCTCCAGATCATGCGGTGGGACTGCCGCCGGCGAACGCGCCGCAACTCTATGTCCCGTCGGGTGTCCTCGTAGTGCGAGGCGGCCACGGATAGGGGAACCGCGAACGAGGCCGTGTGGGACTTCTGCGGATCGTCTGAGGAATCGTTGAGGGCGTCCAAAGCCGTTCCTATTGTGTCCGCGGTCTCACCAAGGGAGCCCAGTGCCTTCAAGCCGCGAAGAATCGTGTGGATGCAACCGGCGATGACCACGCCGATGCAGAAAACCGCAAGAACGATCCACATCCACCATGTCATGTGGACTCCTTTCACTGACGCTGACGACTTACTGATCTCTGTCGATGTTTCGCGAGGATTCCGAATCGTCCTGCTGCCCCACGCTCAGTTCCCGACGGGCACGGGCGACGATCATGGTCCTCAGCGTTTCGGGAGCTACGGCGAGGATGTGTCGTGCATGCGAGATGCAGAAGGCGACGAACCAGGAGTCCGACGAAACCATGAGATGGATCTTCTCGCCATCGGCGCACTTCTCCACGCGGGCGCCAGGCAGCGTGGAGATGAAGGGAAGCCCCGCGCGGTCGGTGGTGAACACCGCGGCGGTGCCGTTGTCGAAACTCCATTTGCGAAGCTCCGACACGGGAACGTCCGGTATACGCAGTATGGTCGTTGGCGCCACCAGCGTGGCCCGTTCGATTCGCGCGATGCGCAGGACCTGCCATACTCGGGGAAGTCCATTGGCCCGGTTGATCGTTTTGTCCGTGGACACCAACGAGGCCATGTCCTCCGGTGCGGCTTTCGCCACATCGGTCCATACCGCGGCATAGTACACACCTTCGTCCACGAAGATCTTCGAGGGCGCGACAAGCTTGCGACGCGTGCGCCCGGCGCCATCCGTGTATTCCATGTCGAGGAGTGACGCGGTGTCGATGGCCTGCTTGACGACGGAGAAACTTCGTGGCTCAAGTTCGTAGCCGGTCAAGCTCAGCCAAGGGGTCTCGCCTGGACGAACATGTTGCCTGAGTCGAAGATACAGGGATTCCGCCTGAGAGCGCTGTTCGTCCGGCAGAAGGGGCGCATGCGCCAGATAACTCGCCGAGGCGGTGAGCATACTCAGATACTGCTGTGAGATGCCGGCCAGACGTTCGAGTCCCAGAGAGTTCGTCGCCGAGACGATGCTTTCCGATTCAAGAAGAGACCAATCGATGTCGAAGAACTGGCTTCCCGCCATCTCCCCATCGTCGGACACCGTTGTGAGCGTGTTGATGTCCTTGTGGATGACCGCCACCGCGCGACGCATCTCCTCAGGCGTTCTGGCCGGGCCGATGAAGCGTTCCGCAAGCTCCGCGAGCGAGAACTCCTCCCCCAGATGGGCGGACAGGAAAAGCATGAGTCGTAGCCTTCGGTCCACCTCGCTTCCGGTCTGGAACGAGGGATTGGACTTGTGTGACGATGCGCTGTCGTCATGGTCGGTGATCTCGGATTTGCGGCTGATGGTCGGAGACACCACGGTGTTTCCGACAAGGCTCTGGCTTGTGTCCGCCAGAGAGATGTCGATCGCGGATACAAGCCGTCTGTGGAAGGCGTCCACGGCCTCCTGCGGGCTGATGATGGACGCTCCCGGATGCTCGAGAACGAACATGGCCAGATCGTCGGAATCGGTGTATGCGACGTTGAGGTGTTCGCCATCCACTTCGACGGTCGCAGCGAATCGCCGAGAGTCGATGACTTTCACCAAGGCGTCGGGAATGGTCTGGGTCCCCAGTCCCGGAGCGATGGAATCCAACCCCAAGCCCGGCGCGGGGGTCTGCGGGACACGAGGCGTCGTGCGCGATGCGCGGTGCTCCATGGACTCTTGGGAGGGGCGGGATGATATCGACATCGACCGCGCAAGGTAATTCGCCGCCGCGAGAACGGGGAGGTCCTCCTGCTCGAAACGCAGGCGGACTCGTGGCTCATCCCCGAGCTGAAGACGGTATGAGGCGAAATCCTGTCCCTCCGACTTTGATGAGTACTCAGGCTGTCGTGATTCGATGGCTATGCCCATGGCTGCGAGTTTGGCGCGATCCCGTTGGAACTGCTTCGCGAAGGCCGCCTTCGCCGCCTGATCGGCCAGCTCGCCATAAGAATCCGCATAGGCCTTGACTCTCTGGGCAATCTGCCGCGAGGTCAGCCATTGGGGGAAGGCCGACGATAGGACGGCTAACACATCAAGCTCGTGCTTGCCCCATTTGTCGGAAAAACGCCGCCTTCCACTGCTTCCCTCTGCCATTAGTCCTCACGTATCGTTAACGTTCCGTCTTAATGTGCACCGTCGTGAGCGCACTGCACTCCATGATAGAGCTTTTTCGTGCCGATTTGTGCCGATTTCCCCACATGGTCATTTTTCCGTGGGGATTCCCCGCAACCACGCCCACATGGCAGTCACGGATCCGCCGCCAGCGCATTATGGGGCGGGAAACACCGCATCACACCCAATCGTCAGGCTCGATCCCCTGGGGGCCGACGAACTGTCCGTCGGGGACGTAGCTCGGGTGGCCCATATCTTCAAGACGGGCGTCACCATACATCACCACGTTGCGTCCGAACGTCCAGTCACCGTGGATCGTGACGGATCGCGCGGCACCCAGTGACGGAACCGCGTAGGGGAAACGTTCGTCGAAATCGGCGATGTTTCGGTAGTACCTGTCGTCCAAGTCAATGGGTGGGAGATGATAGTCCCCATCCTCCATCTCGAAGGAATCAGTGAGGTGGAATCGGTCGGAACGCATGACGAACAGATCGTTCGTCGTTTTGACGGGCAGGAACCGCATCCTGTCAACCTGCACGCAGATGGCGCCGTCGAACAGGGAGATGGCGGATCCCATCGCCGTCTCGAGCTGTATGACCTTCTGGGATGTGAGATCGGTCGGATCGACAGTCTTGTGGTTGACGATGACAGGAAGCGGAAGAACGCCATGGTGCTGCTCCAGCTTCTCCCGAAGGGCGTCGATCCGTATCCACATGCTGTTGGTATTGAAGTACGGGTGGCGCGAGATGTTCTGCGCGTGTGCTTTGTCCTGCTCGCGTACCTGGGTCATCTCACGAAGGATAAGGCGTCCGGTGCGGCGGTCCCTCACTAGGTGCCCGCCCTTGCGGTCCGCCTC
>NZ_CASEXV010000060.1 GCF_949292005.1 uncultured Bifidobacterium sp.
GTGTTGTTAGCGCTCACAATCCGTACACGACAACACGACTCGGCCCCGCGCCCATCAGCGCCGGAAGCCATCACACCGCAATTAACGCCGATCCGCCCGTCTCATCCCAATCACGCTGGCCGCCGATGCGCCACCAATGGCCAAGACGATGACCAGAAGCGACAACCACGTCGGAATCTCGGGAACCCACGCGACGGGCTGTCCTCCATTGATGAACGGAAGCGTGTTTCCAGACAAAGCCTCCATGATGAGCTTGACTCCGATGAATCCCAGAACCACCGACAGACCGAGCGGCAGATACACAAGCTTGTCGAGAAGCGCGCCAAGAAGGAAGTACAGCTGCTGGAGGCCAAGAAGCGCGAACACATTGGACGTGAAGACGATGAACGGATCCTTGGTCAATCCGAATATGGCGGGGATCGAATCGAAGGCAAACATGACATCCGTGGTGCCTATGGCAAGAAAGACAATGAGCATCGGAGTCCAGTAACGTCGGCCATCACGCGTTGTGCGCAGCCGCTCACCATCGAACTCGTTCGTCAGCGGAACAACACGACGAAGCGTTCTGATCAGAGCGTTCTCGTGGTATTCCTCATCCTCGTCGTGTCCGGAGACCAGCTTGATGGCAGTGACGATGAGGAAGGCGCCGAAAAGGAAGAACACCCACGTGAAGCGCGTGATGATCGCCGAGCCTATCAGGATGAATATCCCGCGGAGAACCAATGCCACCGCGATGCCGATGCTCAGAACATAGCGCTGCAGGACCTTGGGAACCGCGAAGTTGGACATGATGATGACGAACACGAATAGATTGTCGATGCTCAGCGAGTACTCCGTCAACCAGCCCGAATAGAACTCCACCGCCGGCTTCGAACCGGACACCAGCCATATCAAAGCGCCAAACACCAGAGCCATCGCGACGAAGAAGACTATGTGTCTGACGCACTCCTTGGTAGACGGCACATGGGGCCGGCGGCCGATGACGAAGATGTCGACGACGAAGAACGCCGCGAGGACGATGAAGGTCGCCACCATAAAGGCGATAGGGGTTTCCGACATGCCCACCAGCATAGGGAGAGGCAGTGACCGTCGGCCGGCCGCAACGGTAGGATTCGCGGCGATATCAGCGCTGAGCGTCGGTGATCTGGCGCAACTCCTTCTTCAGATCCTTGATCTCATCGCGCAAACGGGCGGCAAGCTCGAACTGCAACTGCTCTGCAGCCGTATGCATCTGCTCGCTGAGGTCGCGGATGATGCCGGCCAGATCCTGAGCGGGCAGACCTGCCTTGAGAATCTCCTCATGCCTGCGCTGGGCCTCCCCCTCGTCGAGACGGGGAACGCCCAGATGGGTGTTCCCGGCCTTGCCCGCGTTGCGATATCCGCCGGCGAGCAACGTCTCGGTGTCCACGTCCTCCTTCGCCAGCATGTCGTTGACGTCGCTGATCTTCTTGATCAGAGGTTGCGGGTCGATGTGGTGCTCATGGTTGTAGGCGATCTGCAGGTCACGTCGACGGTTCGTCTCGTCGATGGCCTTGCGCATCGCGTCGGTCGTGTGGTCCGCGTACATGATGACCGTTCCCGACACGTTTCTCGCGGCACGTCCGATCGTCTGGATGAGGGAACGGTACGACCGCAGGAACCCCTCCTTGTCGGCATCGAGGATCGCCACCAGAGACACCTCAGGAAGATCGAGACCCTCACGAAGAAGGTTGATGCCCACGATCACGTCGATCTTCCCCTCACGTAGCTCACGCAGAAGCTCCACACGGCGCAGGGTGTCGACATCCGAATGCAGGTACTCGACCTTGATGCCCTTGTCGAGAAGGTAGTCCGTGAGGTCCTCGGCCATTTTCTTGGTCAAAGTGGTCACCAGCGCACGCTCGTTGCGGGCCACGCGGTCGCGTATCTCCGCGAGAAGGTCGTCGACCTGACCTTCCACAGGTCGGACATCGATGCGGGGATCCACCAGTCCCGTGGGACGGATGATCTGCTCGACGACGCCATCCGACAATCCCATCTCGTAGTCGCCGGGCGTCGCCGACAGATACACGGTCTGGCCGACCCGCTCGAGGAATTCAGGCCATTTCAAAGGTCGATTGTCCATTGCGGAGGGAAGACGGAAGCCGTGCTCGACAAGGGTGCGCTTGCGGCTGGCGTCACCCTCGTACATCGCGCCTATCTGGGGAACGGTGACATGGGATTCGTCAATGACCAGCAGAAAATCGTCGGGGAAGAAATCCAGAAGCGTATGTGGCGGGGTCCCCGGTTCCCTTCCATCGAAGTGCCGCGAATAGTTCTCGATGCCCGAGCACACGCCCACCTGCGACAGCATCTCCAGATCGTAGGTCGTGCGCATGGTCAGGCGCTGGGCCTCAAGCTCCTTGCCCTGCTGCCGCAACTCGGCGACCCGGGAATCCAGCTCCGCCTGAATGGACAAGATGGCCTTGGCCATGCGTTCGGGACCCGCGATGTAGTGCGAGGCCGGAAAGATGTGGACCTCGGACTCGTGCGCTATGACGTCGCCCGTCAACGGATGCAGCGTCGATATGCGATCGATCTCATCGCCGAAGAACTCGATGCGGATGGCCAACTCCTCGTACACGGGAATAATCTCTACGGTGTCCCCCCTGACGCGGAAGGTCCCACGCGTGAAGGCGATGTCGTTGCGTTTGTACTGCATGGACACGAACAGCCGCAGCAGCCTATCGCGATCCATCTGCTGCCCCTCTTTCAGGAACAGCATGCGTCCCGCGTATTCCTCGGGGGTTCCCAGACCATAGATGCACGAGACCGTGGCCACAACGACGCAATCGCGGCGCGTGAGGAGATTCGCCGTGGCTGCGTGGCGCAGTCTTTCCACATCGTCGTTGATGTTCGAGTCCTTCTCGATGAAGGTGTCCGTCTGGGGAATGTATGCCTCGGGCTGGTAGTAGTCGTAATAGGACACGAAATAGCTCACGGCGTTGTCCGGCATGAGCTCGCGGAACTCGGCGCACAGCTGGGCGGCAAGGGTTTTGTTCGGTTCGAGGATGAGCGTGGGGCGTTGAAGCCGCTCGATCAGCCACGCGGTCGTGGCGGTTTTCCCCGTTCCCGTCGCACCCATGAGGACCACATCGTTCTCGCCGTTGCTGATGCGCGTGGCAAGCTCGTCGATCGCTTTGGGCTGGTCCCCCGATGGCTTGTATGGCGACTTGACGACGAAGGGCTTGTCGCTTCTCTCGATGGTGAATCCCATTGTCTTATGCGCTCCCGTCCTGTATGCGCCCCATCCTGTCCCTGGCCATATCAGTCATACAGTATGCCGTGCGGCCTCCTGAGCCTTCCATTGCGCGGCAAGCGAATCGACCCGGAGCATCATGACGCTTATGGGTTGGGTCGCATCAATGACGATATCGGCCATCCTCAGACGCTCCTCACGGGAGGGTTGTCCTGCGATCCGGCCCCTCGCCTGCGACTCGCTCATGCCCCGCGTCGTCATCATCCGGGACACACGCACATCCTCGGGAGCCTCCACGGACACGACATGGTCGAAGTGGAATGGTATGGACTCGCGCACCTCGGCAAGCAGTGGGACATCATGCACGACGCAGGACAGCCCCTTACCCAACGCCGATTCCTCATGACGAGCCCTAGTGAAGACCCGTGGGTGAACGATCAAGTCCAGATCCCGCCGCGCGTGAGGATCGGAGCCCGGCCCGAACACCTGATCCGCGATCCACCTGCGATCCAACTGACCGGATGTCGTGACCGAATGAGGTCCGAATCGTTCGACTATCTCGCGCAAAGCATCGCTCTCAGGCTCGACGACCCGCCGCGCGAGAAGATCATAATCGATGACGGGAACGCCATTCTCGACGAATCTGCGGGCGACCGTCGTCTTGCCCGCCGCGATGCCGCCGGTCAGTGCGATTCGCATCATATCCCCATCCATCCGCTTATCCGCCTCATCCTGCTGTCCATCCAGCTCGTCTCTGTCCATCCACTCATCGCGAATCCAGCCTCCTCGCAGTGGGGCCTGTGATAGATATGCCGCACATATGCCATCCACAGATATGATATGGCCCGTTCCGCGCATTACGGAACGGGCCATCAGACTCCTGCATGACACGTCAATGAAGCCGCATCACACGATACGGGTCATCTCACTTCTTCTCACTTAGCAGCTGCTCACGAAGAGCGGCAAGCTGATCGGAATCGGCGAGGGTGCCGCTGGTGGACGCATCGGACGAATAGTTCGACGCGGCCTCGGCCTTGGGGGCCTCCTGCTCGGATCCCTGTCCATCCTCAGCCGCGGAGGCTTCTGCGTTCTCGATTTCCTTGGAGACGAAGGCCTTGTGCTCCTCCCACAGGTCGTGGGCTGTGGCGTACTGCGACTCCCACTCCTCGCGCTGCTTCTCGTAGCCCGCGATCCACTCGTTGGTGGTGGGGTCGAAGCCCTCGGGGTACTTGTAGTTGCCGTTCTCATCGTACTCGGCGGGCATGCCGTAGAGCGCGGGATCGAAGTCCTCGGAGGATGGATCCACGGAGTCATTGGCCTGCTTGAGCGAGAGCGAGATGCGCCGACGATCAAGATCCACATCGATGACCTTGACGAAGATCTCCTCGCCCGGCTTGACGACGGTCTCGGGATTGTCCACGTGACGGTTGGCGAGCTCGGAGATGTGCACCAGGCCCTCGATTCCGTCCTCGACGGAGACGAACACACCGAACTGCACGATCTTGGTGACCTTGCCCTTGACGATCTGTCCGGGGACGTGAGTGCGCGCGAAGCGCTGCCACGGATCCTCCTGGGTGGCCTTGAGCGACAGCGAGATGCGCTCACGGTCCATGTCAACCTCAAGAACTTCAACGGTGACCTTGTCGCCGACCTTGACGACCTCCGACGGATGGTCGATGTGCTTCCAGGACAGCTCGGAGACATGGATGAGTCCGTCAACGCCGCCGAGATCGACGAACGCGCCGAAGTTGACGATGGAGGACACCACACCCTCACGGATCTGGCCTTTCTTGAGCTGGCTGAGGAAGGTCTCACGAACCTCGGACTGCGTCTCCTCCAGATACTGACGGCGAGACAGAACCACATTGTTGCGGTTCTTGTCGAGCTCAAGAATCTTGGCTTTGATCTTCTGACCGATGTACGGAGACAGGTCACGGACGCGGCGCATCTCGACCAAGGACGCAGGCAGGAAGCCGCGCAGGCCGATATCGACGATAAGGCCACCCTTGACAGCCTCGATAACTGTTCCCTCGACAACGCCGTCATCGGCCTTGATCTTCTCGATGTCGCCCCAGGCACGCTCGTACTGGGCACGCTTCTTCGACAGGATCAGACGGCCTTCCTTGTCCTCCTTGGTGACGACAAGCGCCTCGACGGTGTCGCCCACCTCGACGACGTCATCGGGATCGACATCCTTCTTGATGGAAAGCTCGCGGGAGGGGATGACACCCTCGGTCTTGTAGCCGATATCCAGCAGGACCTCGTCCCTATCGACGCGAACGACTGTTCCCTCGACCAAATCGCCGTCATCGAAATTCTTGATACTGGAATCAACTGCCTTGATGAAGTCCTCTTCGGTGCCGATATCGTTGATCGCGACCTTGGTGACTCCGCTATTGTTCTCTGCCATTAATTGTGGTTTCTGTGAGATAATTGATGGATTGTTGTCGATGTTAAATTATTCCGCACCCTCTCGGGCACATACGAGGTCTATGATAACGGCTCCCCTACACAACGGACAGCATGACTTCGTAGGCGTGTCGCGAAATGCGCCGCAGCGCGCGCAGAAGGCCCCGCACCGGGGGCGCCGCGACGAGCATGTGCGACGCGGATTTCTGATATCAGACCGTCGCAGACCGTTCTGCCATCTCCACGACGTTCTGCAAAAGCATGGCTCTGGTCATGGGCCCCACACCGCCGGGATTGGGCGAATACGCCCGGCTCCGTTCACGACACAGAGGGTCCACATCGCCCACGATGCGATACCGTCCCGCTGCCGCATCGTACACACGTGACACCCCGACGTCCACGAGCACTGCTCCGTCGGACACATCATCGATGCCAACAATTCCGGCCCGTCCCGCCGCCGCGATGATGACATCGGCACGCCGCAGATGAGCCCTCAGGTCGTGCGTCCGAGTATGGCATTGGGTGACGGTCGCATCGACGCCACGACGGGTGAGCATAAGTCCCATCGTCCGCCCTATGGTGATGCCTCGCCCCACCACGCACACCTCACTGCCTGCCACATCGACGCCATAGGCGTTCAACAGCGCCAGTACGGCACGCGGGGTGCATGGCAGCGGCGTGGCTATCTTCCCCGAGACGTGTGCCACCAGCTGCCCAAGATTGTATGGGTGCATCCCATCGGCGTCCTTTGCCGGATCGATCGCGTCCACCACGGCCGTCTCATCGATTCCCGCGGGCAGCGGAAGCTGCACGATGAAACCCGTGCATTGCGGATCCTCGTTCAACGCGCGAACAGCCCCGATAACATCCCCCTGCGTCGCATCGACGGGAAGGTCCACACGAATGGAGCGGATGCCGACCTCAGAGCAGTCCGTGTGCTTGCCCGCCACATAACGGACGGAGCCCGGATCCTCGCCGACGAGAATCGTTCCCAGACCCGGAACGACTCCCTGCTCCGTAAGCGATCGGACGCGACCCGCTAAATCCTTTTTGACCTCCGCGGCCACTGCATTGCCGTCCATCCTGATGGGCATGTGCTCCCCCGCATTCACCTCGACTCAATGTGCGTCCCCTTAGGCTATCGTGGGGGGAGGTCACTAAGGGTTCGCGCCGTGACAACCCTGAAGCACGAGGAGAGGATTTTCGGCATGAGACGCTTCGCACAGCAAGTCGCGTCCGCGGCATTGGCATTGGCGACGATGGTGGCGATGGCGTCATGCTCTTTCACCCGGACCTCGTCCCCGGCGGAATCCACCACATCGGATTCGGACGATGTGACCGTCGTGTCGTCGCTGCCTCAATGGGGATCCCTGGCGTCGTACATCGCCGGTGACGACATCACGGTCACATCCATAGTCTCATCCTCCACGACCAATCCACATGATTTCGAGCCCACCACCAAGAACGTGTCAACCATCCGCGCCGCTGATCTCGTGATCGTCAACGGCGCCGGCTACGACTCATGGGCGACGAAAAGCGCATCCTCATCCGCCACCATCGTCTCGGCCGCCCAGACCGTCGGCGCGATGGACGGAGACAATCCCCATCTGTGGTTCTCCCGTGACGTCAGGAAATCCATGGCCAAGGAGATCGAAGAGGCCCTCGCCAAGGCCATGCCCTCAAAATCCTCATCGTTCGCGGCTAGACTGGCGACCTGGCTGGATAAGGAGTCGTCACTGGACAAGACGATCTCCAAACTCGCGAAGAACCATGACGGGACGCGGTACGCCGCCACGGACGCCATCGCCTATTATCTGATGTCCGATCTGGGATTCGACGACTCCACGCCCGACGGATACTCGAAGGCGACCTCCTCCGAATCCGAGCCGTCGGCCAGCGACATCAAGGAGTTCACCTCGCTCATCACCAACTCCCGGATCGATCTGCTCGTCACCAACGCGGACGAACAGAGCTCCGTCGCGAAGATTCTTTCGGCCGCGGCCAAAGCACGATCCATTCCCATAGTGTCGGTGTCGGAGAAGATGCCTGACGGTGACGACGACCTACTGAAATGGATTTCGGATGTGGTGACGACCATCTCGACGGCCCTCGGCGACGACGCCAGCCCCTCGAGCACCGCAACGACAAGCTCATCTGGCGCGTAGCCATCATCCGAGGAATCCGCGTCCCCGCGTCAATGGAACGGACTGGATGCGGCGAATCACTAATGATAATGATTGTCATAAGCATCTGCGATACTTACCCTCGTGAACACCACAGACCAATCCATGCCCACGCAGGCCAACGCGATCGAATTCCATGACGCATCAGTCACACTGTCGGGAACCACCATATGGAGCCACGGCAGCTTTGCCATCCCGTCGGGATCCGTCACAGCGATCGTTGGCACGAACGGCACCGGGAAAACAACCATGCTCAAAACCGAACTTGGTCTCGTCCCCCTCAGCTCAGGCACCACTCGGATACTGGGAGACAAGCCCGGTGCCCAAAACCGACGCATCGGCTACGTCCCTCAGAACTACGCGTCGAACAGCGACTCCCCCCTCACCAGTCTGCAGTCGGTTCTGCTGGGCATGACTGGCGAGACCTTCGGATGGCACAGGGCCAGCCGGAAGCAAAGGCTCCACGCCACTAAGGCCCTCGAATTTGTGGGAATCGCCGACAGGGCCAACGAGCGGCTGAGCGATCTCTCCGGAGGACAACGCCAGCGCGTGGCCATCGCACAGGCGTTGGCGTCGGACCCCGATCTCCTACTGCTGGACGAGCCCCTCGCCAACCTGGATCCCGCCAGCCAACGCGAGGTCGTCGACGTTCTGGCTCGACTCAACCGCGAGTTGGGCATGACTATCCATCTCGTCGCCCACGATCTCAACATGCTGCTGCCGATCCTCACCGGAGCCGTCTACCTTCTCGATGGACACCCCCATTACGCTCCGATAGGAACGGTTCTCGACCCCGCACTTCTGACGCACCTCTATGGCACATCGATAGCGGTGGTCAGAACCCCCCAGGGCGACATGTTCATCACTCCGCGGCATGACGGGAGCACCCGGCAACGGACAGAGCTTCCTGCGAAAACAACAGCGGGCGACGCACGCGACGGCGGCATGAGCACCGCGAGAAACGGAAAGGGACTGGCATGACATCTCTGACATTCGACCCCGCGTGGATGGAGACACTATCGTCCCCCTTCATGCTCAACGCCTTCCTCGCGGGAATCTGCATCTCCATCGCCGCGGGAGTCATGGGATACTTCGTCATAGCCAGGCATTCCACCTTCGCCGCTCACGCACTGGCCCATATCGGTCTGCCCGGCGCCACCGGAGCGGTTCTGATCGGCGTCCCCGTATGGGCGGGGATGGGTGTTTTCGCACTTCTCGGAGCTCTCACAATAGGAGCGCTGGGGAAGAAGGCATCCCAGCGCGAGATCGCCACCGGAACTGTTCTGGCGTTCGCAACCGGACTGGGGCTGTTCTTCGCCCGGATGTCCACATCCGCGTCCCAGCAGATGCAGGCCATCCTCTTCGGTTCGATCCTGACGATAACGACCAACCAGATCATCGGGTTCGCGCTTTTCGACGCGCTGCTTCTCATCGTGGTCTCTATCATCTTCCATCCGCTGCTGTTCAGTTCTCTGGACGATCAGGTGGCCGCGGCGAGGGGCGTCCCCATCATGGCCATGAACATCGCCTTCATGGCCATCATGGCCGGAGTCATCACCATATCCGTTCCAGCGGTCGGAACACTTCTGGTCTTCGCCCTGGTCGTCACACCCGCTGCGACATCCATGATGATCACGTCATCGCCGGTCGCCGCGATGGGCATGTCCGGGATGCTGTGCCTGCTGTCGATATGGGGAGGTCTGACGATATCCACCATGTTCCCGGCGCCTCCAAGCTTCGTGATCGTGACGCTGTCCACCCTCATCTGGGCGGGAGTCCACGCCGTCCACTCGCTCAACGCATGTCGCGCACAACGGCGGTAGCCATGGCAGCCACTCCCTCACCACGTCCCGTGAACCCCATCGCATCGGTTGTGGTGGCGGTCAGGGAGACCGGGCATCCCACCGCTTGGGACATGGCGGTCTGAGCCTCCACACGTCTTGGTCCCACCTTCGGTCGGTTCCCGATTATGACTGCGGAGACGGATTCTATGCGCAACCCACGGGACGATACCGCGTCAACGCACCGCCTCAATATATCGGATCCCGAAGCCCCCGACCCCAACGATCCCTTGCCCACACCCACAAGAGAACCGATGTCACCGATCAACGCCGCCGACAGCACGGCATCGACCACCGCGTGAGCCACCACATCACCATCCGAGTCGCCTTCAAGACCCACACCCGGCCATTGCAGACAGGCCAGAGCGCAAGGGCGGTCCGAGCCGCTATCCGCGAAGCGATGCGCATCGAACCCCATTCCTGTGCGGACTCCCCCCGGAGGAAAGGTCCCGAAATCCTCCTCGGCTCCTCCACTCGACGGGGGCACGCCCGGAGTGGCCCCGGTCATCTCACTTCTTCTTGGACTTCGGAGACTGCTTGTCGAGACGCGCCAAAGTCTGGGACGCGGGCTCCTCGGGGGATTTCGTGTAGTGCCTATCATCCCCAGGCAACGGGTCGGCATACCCCAGATTGACATCAAGAAGGCGCTGGGTCTCCTCCTCGTCGATGCCTTCGGACAACGCGATTTCGGAGGACAGAATGCTCCGTGCCCTTGTGAGCATACGCTTCTCGCCAGCCGACAAACCATGCTCATCAACGTCACGTTGGGAGAGGTCACGAACGACCTCGGCGATCTTGTTCACGTCTCCGGTGGCGATCTTCTCGACATTGAGCTTGTATCGGCGGGACCAGTTCATCTCCTTCTCGACGACGGGAGTGCGAAGAATGTCGAACACCTTGGCGACCTCGGCGGCGCCGACGATATCCCTCACGCCCACCTTGGCGGCATTGTCGACAGGCACGTTGATGACCAGTCCGTCCGACGACAGAACGGACAACTCCAGATACTCGCGGGTCGTCCCCTTGACCGTACGTTCCGTGATGGCCTCGACCCTCGCGGCGCCATGCCTCGGATAGACGACCATGTCTCCGACCTTATACCCCATGAATCCTCCGTCACAGATAATGAACTCGATTCATTGTGCCATCAGGTGGGGACCGCCGCCCACAGACGAATGGAATCAGGATACGTAGCGTTTTATCGAGACACAAACCCGATTCACGTCATGTTGGGCCTATGCTGGTGACATGGCTGGAAAAACGACAATCAAAGACGATCACGTCGCTGCGCCCGCACTGAACGACTCAGCGATCATACCCGTGGACGACGATGTCCTGGACTCGGTGAGCAACGGCACGTATTACGCCCCCCACTCGGTCCTGGGCGGACACCTCACGCAAGACGAGAAGGAGGGCCGTTACACCACCATCCGCGTGCTGAGATCTTTGGCCACAAAGGTGCGCATCATCACACCCGCCGGAAGCTATCCGGCATCACATGAGCATAACGGCGTGTTCGTCGCGCTTGTTCCATCCCTGCGCTCAGGGCACGAGTGGAGCGTCCCCGACTACCGGGTGGAGGCCACATACCCCTCCGGACAGACCGTGGTCGAGGATGACCCCTACCGCTATCTCCCCACGTTGGGGGATCTGGACGTCTACCTTTTCGGCGAAGGACGCCATGAAAGGCTTTGGGAGGCTTTGGGCGCCCGTGTGATGCGATTCGACGACCCGCTCGGATCGGCCACGGGAGAACCCGGGGAACAGGTTCTCGGAACAGCCTTCAGCGTATGGGCACCCAATGCCCACGCCGTTCGCGTCGTGGGAGACATGAACTCCTGGGATGGGCGGCGGCACGCCATGCGCTCACTGGGAAGCTCCGGCATCTGGGAGCTGTTCGTACCCGGAGCCCACGCGGGGCAGGCGTACAAATACCAGATACTCGACGCCAACGGCTCCTGGATCATGAAGGCCGACCCGATGGAGAGATCCCATGAGATACCACCGAAGACGGCCTCCATCATCGTCGATTCACGGTATGAATGGCATGACCGCGACTGGCTGGCGCGACGGGCCGAATCCGATCCGCACACACAACCCATCAGCATCTATGAGGTCCATGCGGGAAGCTGGCGGTCGGACGTCGGAACGTACCGCGAGCTCGCCGACAAGCTGGTCGACTATGTCAGGGACGAGGGATTCACCCACGTGGAGTTCATGCCGCTGGCCGAACACCCCTTCTCAGGATCATGGGGATATCAGGTCACCGGCTACTATGCGATCGATTCCCGTCTTGGCGGACCCGATGATTTCAAATATCTGGTGGACAAGCTGCATGAGGCCTCAATCGGCGTGATCATGGATTGGGTTCCCGCCCACTTCCCCAAAGACGAGTTCGCCCTGAGTAGATTCGATGGCACTCCCCTGTATGAGGATCCGGACCCGCTGCGTGGAGAGCACCCCGATTGGGGAACCTACGTCTTCAACTTCGGACGTCGGGAAGTGCGCAACTTCCTCGTCGCCAACGCCTGCTTCTGGCTCGACGAATACCATGTCGACGCGCTGCGGGTCGATGCCGTCTCATCGATGCTGTACCTCGACTACAGCCGCAAGCCCGGGCAATGGCGTCCGAACATCCACGGCGGCCGCGACAACCTCGAAGCGATCGACTTCATCAAAGAGGCCAACGCCACCGCGTATAAAAACAATCCCGGAATCATGATGATCGCGGAGGAATCCACCGCCTACCCGGGGGTCACCGCCCCCACAAGCGTGGGTGGGCTGGGATTCGGACTCAAATGGAACATGGGGTGGATGCACGACACCCTGCAGTATCTCCACGAGGACCCGATCAACCGCCATTGGCACCACAACGAGATCACCTTCTCCCTCGTCTACGCCTATTCGGAGCACTACGTCCTTCCCATCAGCCATGACGAAGTCGTCTATGGCAAGGGGTCGGTCCTCAACAAGATGCCCGGCAACGACTGGCAGAGATTCGCTGGGGTTCGCGCGCTGTTCGCCTACCAATGGGCCCATCCCGGCAAGAAGCTCACGTTCATGGGCAACGAGATAGCGCAGGATGGGGAATGGAACCACGACGCATCGCTCGATTGGTCGTGCCTTGAGGACCCTCGACATGATCAGGTGCGGGCGCTGGTCGCGGATCTGAACAGACTGTACCGATCCAACCCCGCCCTCTGGAGCCAGGATTTCGACCCCGCCGGCTTCCAATGGCTGACCAGCGACGACGCGGACCACAACGCCTTGAGCTTCGTTCGCATGGGCGATGATGGCAGTCAGATGATCGTCGTGATCAACTTCTCCGGAGAGGCTTGGCAGAACTATCGGGTCCCGCTCACCGCACCCGGGCCATGGACAGAAGTTCTCACGACGGACGACGAGAAATACGGCGGATCGGGAATCCACAACGGAACATTCACCGCGCGTGAGGGCGAGTTCCATTCCCGCGATTGGTCGGCGACGCTCACCATTCCGGCTTTGGGGGCGGTATTCTTGAAGCCGACGAACTGAAAGGCGGATTCGTATGCTCAACGCATCGGCACAGGCCCATGCCCCTCGAACGATTCTTGTGGTGGAGGACGAGCCCGATTTGGCCACCGCCATCGCCCAGCGCATCAGCGCCAAAGGATGGACGGCCCGAGTGGCCTCCGACGGTGCCAGCGCTGTGCGTGCGGCATCGCAGCTCAAGCCTGATCTTGTGATCATGGACATCATGCTTCCCGTCATGGATGGAATCGAGGCGACGAAAAGAATCGTGGCGGAGCGGCCCGTTCCCGTGCTTATGCTCACAGCCCGCGACGCCGAGGCCGACAAGGTCCTGGGCCTCGGCGCGGGAGCGGACGACTATATGACCAAGCCCTTCTCTCCCCGCGAGCTCATAGCCCGGTGCGAGGCGCTGTTCCGCCGCGTGGAGCGTGCAGCCACCATCGCGAAGAACATGGAGAACGAGAAGATACTCGACTTCGGCTCGCTTGTCATCGACCCACGTCAACGCATCGTCACACGCGACGGCGAGGAGATCCATCTGACGCCCACCGAATTCGACCTTCTGGCCACTTTGGCACGGCATCCACGGGCCGTCCTCAAACGCGAGCGCCTTCTTGAGGAGGTCTGGGACTGGCCGGACGCATCCGGAACGCGCACTGTCGACTCCCATGTCAAGGCGCTTCGCCACAAGCTGGGATCCGACACGATTCGCACGGCTCACGGCGTGGGGTACGCCTTCGAACCCCCCGAGGACGGAGACACGCCAGCGGAGACCGTCTGATGCGCAGGCATCCACGTCTGCCGACACGTCTGTCACCACGTCCATCCTCACAGCACATAGACTCGGATCGTCCCATCGGTTTTTTCTCCTCACTGAAGATGGAGTTGGGAGCGATCATCGTGATCTCCACGACCATCGCTTTCATCATGGCCTGGTTCCTGCTCAAAGTCGGGTGGAGCGGCTGGATTGCCATGCCGCTGACGCTTGCCGTCTCATTGGGCATCGCCTACGTCTTCTCACGAGGATTGACCGTTCCGTTGCGTCAGATGCGCGACGCCGCGGAGGCCATGGCGGACGGGGACTACAGCGTCCGGGTGCGAACGGGCGCGACGAGCAATGACGAAGTCGGGCAGCTGGCGCGATCCTTTAACGACATGGCGGAGGAGCTTCAACACGCCGATCAGATGCGGGCCGACATGGTCGCGAACGTCAGCCATGAGCTCCGCACCCCGGTATCTGCTCTTCAGGCCATGTTGGAGAATCTCGCCGACGGCGTGGTCGACCCCACCCCAGCCACACTCGACAGCATTCTCAATCAGACGCATCGACTTTCCGATCTGATCGCCTTCCTTCTCGACCTGTCTCGAATGGAGGCGGGGGCGGCCAGTCTGGAGATCGAGCGCTTCAACATGGCGGATTTCATCGACGACACCATAGAGCCGTTGGAAATTGCCGATTCCGGACATGCCCACATCATCAAGCGACAGATCCCCGACGATCTCACGATGGAGGGTGATCAGGATCGCCTCCGGCAGTTGTTCACCAACATCATCGCGAACGCGCTCAAGCATTCCCCCGACGGCTCCACCGTCCTGATCACCGTGCGAGAGGACGACTCCACCGGAAACATCGTCACCAATGTCGTGAACTACGGATCACAGATTCCGGTCGAGGCACGCTCCGACATATTCCGCCGCTTCGTGAAAGGCCGGGGCGCACCCGGAACCGAGTCCGGTGGAACCGGTCTGGGACTGTCCATCGCCCGGTGGGCGGCCCAGCTCCATGGAGGAACCGTCAGAGTCGTCGACGACCCCCGCGGCGCCGACTTCGAAATCAGCCTCCCCCGCCTGCACACCTCGACCGGACGCGATCGGGACGACGAGGTGGACTGAGCCCGGGCCGTCCTCGCGCCCAACCACATGGCGGTCTGCGTGTCGTCGTCAGGTCCCCCTTCCTCCATATAATCGAACATATGTTCGAATGTTCATGAAGAGGAGAAGAATGATTCAGACACGCCACCATGCCACTCCATCCGTCCGACCGCACGCGGAAGCATGCTCGACTGAGCGTCACGCCGCCTGCCGGGTGGTTCTTCCCGCGCGCCGCGTGACGGCACACGGCCCCCGTCTTAGCGCCGCCCTTGAATCCGTCCACGCGGGTTTCCCCTCAGTGGCACAGGACTATATGGTCGCCGATTTCAGTCTTGATGACCATGTCATTCCCCACCCCGAGACGACCTTCATCGTCAGCGTCACGGGAGATTCCATGCAGGACGCGGGAATCTGGGATGGAGACCTGCTCATAGTCGATCGGGGACTGGATCCCGAGTCCGGTGATGTGGTCATCGCCGCGCTCGATGGCGAGCTCACTGTCAAAAGACTTCTCGTCAACGGCGGCGGTGTCCTCCTGCACCCCGAAAATCCGTTGTATGACGACATCATCGTCGGTGAGCCACAGGACCTCGTCATCTGGGGTGTGGTTACAGGAAGCTACCACCATCTTCTGCCGTCCGGAAGCACAGGGCGATGACGACGTCAATGGGTGCGTCACAAGGCGGCGGGATTATAGTCCTGGCGGATGCCGACAACTTCTACGCGTCATGCGAGACCGTGTTCGACCCTTTCCTACGCGGTCGGGCTCTCGTCGTGCTGTCCAACAACGACGGTTGCGTGGTGTCACGATCCTCCGCGGCCAAAAAGCTGGGCATCGCGAACGGAACGCCTTGGTTCCAGCTACGAGGAGACGCAGAATCGCTCGGCCTGGTGGCGCGTAGCTCCAACTATGAGCTCTATGCCAGCCTCTCCGCCCGCATGATGAGTCTGCTCGCACATCACATTCCCGAACAGGAGGTGTATTCCATCGATGAATGCTTTCTTCATTCGCACCAAGACGTGAACGGGACGATCAGCTCGGTCCTGGCCATGAGACATGAGATCCTTCGTGGGCTTGGCATACCGGTGAGCATGGGCATAGCCCCCACGAAAACCCTGGCGAAAATCGCCAACCACTGGGCCAAACGCCATCCGGAACTGGATGGCGTGGCATCTCTTATGAAGCAGAAGGGGAAATCGCCCCCGGCAGGAACCTGTCCGGTCGACGATCTGCTGGAGGCCACACCCGTCGGGGATGTGTGGGGCATCGGTCACAGACTAGTCCCCCATCTCGAAAGCCAGGGAATCCGCACCGCCAAGGATCTGCGCGATGCGGACCCGCTTCTGATCCGACACCGTTATGGAACCATCGTTCAGCGCACGGTTCTCGAGCTCCGGGGCACCCCCTGCATCGAAGCCGAATCGGACGCATCCACTGGTCGCAGAACGGGACAGATCCTCTGCTCGCAGATGTTCTCCCACCCCCTCACCGACCTCGATGACATCAATGAGGCCGTCACCGTCTACGCCCAGCGCGCCGCGACCAGACTACGCCGCCAAAACAGCCTATGCTCGCAGATCACGGTGTTCTGCAGAGGCCGGGCACGGTCTCCCGACTCCCAATCCTCCTCGCTGCGTGCGTCCAGAACTTTGCGCGAGCCGACGGACAGTCCGCTCGCCATAGCCGCCGCCGCCCGCGACGCTTTGAGGGGAAGGCTCATTCCGGGGCATCCGGCGTACACAAGGGCGGGAGTCATGCTCACCGGCATCATAGGAAACACCGCGGAAGAGGTTTTCGACGGGATGGCCCCCATCGACGAAAGATCTCTTCTCGGAGGAGCGCTGGACAGGATATCGGCACGATTCGGCCCCGACCATATAGGACTGGGACGCTCGGGAATTCGCGGTCACGACACATCCATCAACTCACATCCGGACTGGGCCATGAGACGGTCCATGCTCTCGCCACGGGCCACAACCCACTGGAACGAGATGCTCGTCGTGCATGCCTGACGATGTCGCGAGAACCGTCACATCGTATGTCTCCGATCCCGAGACGACGGCGTCCGAGCCAGAACCAACCCCACCCCCACATCGACCCCCACGGCCTGCAAAGCCCTCACGCACTGCCGCATGGTCTCCCCGGTTGTGATGATGTCATCCATAAGACACACCACCGCATGCGCACCCACCTCATCACGCAAGACCGATCCGCATGCCTCATCAACCGCCAGCTCGTTCTCGATGCGCCTCACCCGCGACCTCAGTCCTCTGGACTCGACGGACCGGGTCACCCCACGTCCAAGACGAAGCGCCGGCACCGTCGCGGCATCGACGCCTGCCGCATGGAGAACATCAACAAGCGCGGCAGACAAGGAGCCCATATGCCAACCACCCCGTCGTCGGATGGATGTGGGAGAGGATGGAACGGGAACAAAAACCACACGACAGCCAGAGCCGCTCGCCAGACCCTCATCCGAGGAGGACAACCATCGGATGAAACGCTTCCCCATCGCCCCCGCGAACACGGACTTGCATTCCACGTCCCCATGATCCTTCCATGAGAGAATCGCACGCCGGACATCGCCCGTATACTCGGCGCAAAACAGACATGCCGAGGAGGAACGTCCCGGAAGGGCGCGCGAGCCATCGAGCGTGAGCATCCCGGAGCATGCGGGGCACAGCACCTCATCAGGTCGATCGCAGCCCGCGCAGCCACGAGCGAAAAGCACGTCGCGAATCGCCACGGCCCAATCAAGAAAAGCCTTCATGCGAGACACAATCCCATATCGACGGTCCGGAAGCGCGAACAGTGCGCGATGTGGACGAACCCGTCATGCCCTCGGCTCACGCGCACGGGAAATCAGCGCGCGAGAAGATATGATTCGTAACAGATCGTCGCACACGCCCAATGTCCGCTCCGGCCCCGAGACCCGTATCGCGAAGGCCCCCGCGACCGCGACAGGATAATCATTCCCATCCGGATCCATGCGGTCCCCCACGAAGACGATGTCCTCCACGGCGATTCCGCACAAATCCGCAAGACGGCGAATCGCATAGGCCTTGTCGATCCCCCTCGCCGACACGTCCACACTGGTGGACCCCCCGGAGCGAACCTCCAAATGGGGAAGATCGCGGGCCACGGCATCGGCGAGCCGGTTCTTCCGTGAGTTGTCGGGGTCCCATGAATCCTTGAACTCGGTCGGCGCGTGCTGTCCCAACGCCGAGAACGTTATCTGGCTTCCCCTGTCCTCGATGCGTTCTCCCCACACACAGGGCTCCCATACGCCCTGCTCCTTGGCATGCCTCGTCAATGACTCGATGGCCGCCGCGCGGTCCTCGGAACTCAGATCATAAGAATACCGGCATGACCACCGCCGGCCATCCCATCCATAGCATCGTGTCCCGCTCGTCGGCATAAGAACCATGGACGAGCGCACGGCCGACGGAGGAAGAACATCAAGGATCTGGCTGGCTACAAGGGAGAAGCTGCCACCTGTGACCACGGCGACCGTGGTCGCCTGTGAGAGCAGCGCCAGACGTTGAGCCATCCGTGGCTCCATTGGCTTCTTCGATCGCGCAAGCGTGTTGTCCAGATCGAATCCGACGGCTCCGATGACGCAGGGACAGCGGCCCGATGACAACACATCGGGATCATGCACAACTACCATGCCTCCGCACCCCCTCATCCGCACTCCCTCATAACAACATTGTGCCTATGGTATCGCGCGGGGACATGCCAGCGCCTATTGTGGAAGTCATGCGCACATCTCCACCGTGGGAATCCCCGGTCTACAGGAACAGACATGGACGGGGGATCAGAACGCCCATGTTTGGAGCGAGACTTCCACGCTACCGAACACGATCGGGCATGTTCGACGACATGACGGCCGCTCAGATCAGACGGTTGCATGACGCATGGCCGAATCTTGTCGCCGACATCCAGTTCGCCGTGGAGGATGTCCCGCCATCGGCTCCGGCTCCATGGGAGGACCAACCCGACCCCCTTTCGCAGGGTTTCGCCGCCGGACGCGGAATTCCCGCCCGAATCGTGCTCTACCGCCTTCCCATACAGACGCGTTGCCGCACAAGGATGGAGCTGCAACTGGCCATCCGAGATGAGCTTGTGTCACGGCTTGCCAACCTGTCAGGACGGCGCCCGGAGGAGATAGACCCCGATTGGGGACTGTGAGGCGCATATCCTCAAAGATGGTGGAGCCATGCCGATGTCGGGAAAGACCACGATGTCAGCGGACTATGGAACGATCCTCATACGTGCGGACGATCATCTTCGTGGGTTCCAGCGGAGTCGAACGTAGATAGGCAACCGCCGTCGTTCCGGAGGACGTTGTGGAGCTTGACACCCTGACACCCCATGACAGTTCGGACGAGGACGACACGATGACCGCGGCGGCCGAGGGGAAATCCGAGAGCGACACGGACCGCACGCCCATGGAATCAAGCGTCACTTTCCGCGAACCGATTACCGACCCTGCGGGGTTGACCACGATGACGGTCGCCGTGGCGGCATCATCGGATCCGTTGGCCATCTCAACGCTCCCCGATGTTCCCTTCGGCAGCGCGACCGCCGCGGAGCGATGGCCCGTGGACGAGGGAAGATAGGCGAAATCGCTCAGCCCATCATCACCCGTCCTAGTTACCACGGACTCCGCATACACGGCCGAACTCGACGACACCTCGATCGCATAGGCATTGGCAGGCGCGGTGCCGGCATCAAGGGATGTCACCTTTCCCGATGTCAACGAGACTTTCTTGATCTCCTTTTTCCCGGATCGGGTCAGCCACGATGCCGTCACGGTGACGGGGGACCTTGAGAACAACAGCAGATCGACCGAGTCGCCGGAGGACACGCCAGGAATCACGCTCCTGCGGGACGATCCCTCCACGGCGGTGGAGAAATCGGAGCCCCTACTTTCCAGACCACTCATGGAGACGCTCTGCACAACGGCCGCGACGGGCGTCGCGGTGCTCGACAACGTAAGGAAAAGAGCCTTGTGATCAGGAGCCGCAGCCGACAGATCAACTGTTTTCTCGCTTCCAGCCGGCACCGTGACCGTGCCTCCCGTGGACAGGACTATTGCATCGCCGCTTTCCGCCCCATGTGCCGAGATGGTCACCGATGTCGACGTCGATGAATAGTTCGCGAGGACAAGCTGCTGCGTCGTTCCCACGGATGTACCGGAGATGAACAGCGATTGCTTCATGGATCCGGATACGCAGGTGGACGCAGACGCGCCGCGAAGATCTCCGGTGGTCGCGGTGGAGACGATGGATCCGACCACGCCCGTCCCACGGTTCACGTCAAGCGCCTGGCCCGAAATCAGAGACGACCGTCCCTTGCTTCCCATATCCAGCAGCGATGCGGCCTGGGAATCGGACAGGGACGGAATATCCACGCTCGACGAGGTCCCGTCTATTCCCGTCACGGATGCCCGATACACCGATCCGGCCGCCATAACACGCGCGGACGATGACAGATTCCCCTCAGATGTCTGGAATTCCTTGTCCCCATAGGATCCCTCATCCGCCAAGGACATCCGGGCCGGGCAGTACATCTCCATCTGCGAGGCACCCACGGTCTGGGAGAGGCCGGATTGCCCTTGTACGTCATCAACAAGCGATGTTGCCGGCGCATACAGCGACGCGGCCACGACGAAAGCCACAATCATCACGACCGTGGCCGTCGCGGCGATGACTCGCCAAATCATGGAACTCCGGGAACGCATGCTCACACCGACTCCTTTCGCAGACGGGAGGACAATGGCATCGCGACAAGGCAGTACAGGATGAGCATTCCTCCCGTGACGACAAGCCACAGGCGTCGAAGGACATCCGCCTTCGCGGATTCGGCCGAACTCACCGAATGCGCCACGGACGATCCGATGGTATCGGTGACCCGGTAATAGACTCCCGCATCGTCGCTCACCACAACGTCCACGCCGTCGGATGCCGTGATGTTCGTCGCCAGACGTTCGGCCGCCTTGGATGCCGATGAATCACTGGAGTCCGCGACCACATAGATGCCTCCGATCCCCCAGGCGGCGATGTCGCTGATCGCCGAATCATCCGTTCCGGCCAGTAACCGGGCAGCGGATTCCGATATGACCGATGTCGCCTGATCCGTCGTGGATGACAGCGCCAAAGCCGACACCGCGGGAGAGGAATCCACAAGATCGCCGCGCGCCGTGCACATGACTGCGATATCGACGGTTGACGAGTTACGCGCCCTTAATGCCAGAACACGACGGCTGACGTTCCCGGACAGATAATCGCTGGCAATGATGGGAATCCCCTCCTCCGTCGTCGAAACTGACCCCCCCATGTCGCGTCCCATGCCGGCGATGAACCACACCCCGCACGTCAATGCCAGAACAAGCGAGAGAATCGTCCGCATGGTTGTGGATATAGTCGACCGGCCCGTATTCGAACCAACGCGACCGGACGAAGGCAGGGACAACTGCGAGAACCTGCGGACGGCCCCTCCCGCGACCATGCAGCAGCAGGACAGCAATCCAAGCATCATCAGAGACACCCCGGGAAGAACGGAGCCGGCGACGGCTCCCTGAGATGACGAAGCCACTGCGATCCTGGAAGATGTCATCGCCAGCACCACTCCAACAAGAACAAGCATCCACATCATGCGCGAGACCCTAAGCACAAAGGGCAGGACCAAGGCGAGCACCGCAATGGCGACCAACAGGAAGAGCAGCGCCACGGCCAGCACCCTCAACGCTCCGGCGGATCCCTCGACCATCCATGCCAGAGATCCGAGCCGCAGCCCGAAAGCGCGATCCATTATCCGCATCAGACCCAATGCCTTCGGTGAGCCATTGATGAGATGGTCCTGAATCATCACGTCGGAGAACAGCTGCCGGACTCCCCCGGACGAGACATTGGCCACGGCATAGACAAGGTTGGGCAGGACTACCGCCACCGCCGGCAACGGAATCATCAGAAGCATCACCCGATGATCCCTGACCAGAATTATGAACACCATCAGAAGCAGTGACACGGCCACCACCATCTGGGGCTCGGACGCCACAACCGGTATGAAAGCCAGCGCCGCGCACGCGGCCGCCTGAACCGACGCTCGCGGGACCCGCGGATCCTCCGTGTGGTACATCCCGACCGCACGAAAAACGAAGGCGAAAGCGGCCGGCAGAAACATCATCACCACCAGCATGGGCAGATTCGCCGTCTGGTACGCTCCCATCAACGCGCCAATGGATACCCACGCCAGTCCGCCGACGACACGGACGACATCCGACCGCGTGAACACACCAGCCAAAGCCCACATCGACAATGCGGAAACAGGCGCGGCGACGAAAAACAAGAGAGAGAGACCCGCGGCCGGATTTCCCCCACACAGAAGCGACGCCGCTCCCCACACCCACATCCACGGCGTGGACGGGACCGCCACCCCGGTCACACCACCCAGATACCACCAGTTGCCGGCCGCGTCCATGATCATCCGCATGGTCGCCGCCGTAGGAAGCAACTGTGAGGATATAAGGGAACCACCCGCCAGCGCCCCACGAAGGACGTCCCAACGCATGGCCACCACAGCCACGAACGCCACGAACGCCATGCCGGCCGCGCAGGAGGCTCGGACCACGGCACGATGATGCAGATGTCCCCGCGCCAAAGGATTCAACGTCAACGGCTGTGCATCCGATCGCAGAATCCGGCTTCTCGTACGCCACTGCCGCACCTGACGCCTTGTCGCGCGAAGCATGCGCAACCCCGATTTGCCCACATTGGTCTGCGCCGACACACGTTTCCTGGCCCGAACGGCCGACGACAAATCACCCCATCCCCTCCATGGAAGAGAGATCCGACACCACGCTTCGTAGGGATGTTTGCGAAGCAGACACAGAACGGCCCGGAAAACCGACAGAAAAAGATCCAGAACCCACAGGAGCGGCCACCATTGGAAGGGTACATCCGTATACCGGTAGCGACGTGACGACAGCAGACGCTCATTAAGGGTGTTGAGCGGACTAAGCTCATCGACGGGATCTCCGCGCATGGAGCGAACACCCTCAAAGCGCGCGCGCCTATGTGCCGCGGCCACACCAGGAGCCACCACCACACGCCCTCCGGACAGGCACACGCGCCGGCAGAAATCATTTCCCTCAGCGAAGCTCCCAAACCAGGGATCCACGCCTCCAAACCGTTCGAGCGTCGTCAAAGGCACCAAGGCCCCCGCCAAAGACACGGCGAAAACATCCTGCCTGTCATCATATTGTTGCTGATCGGGCTCGCCATCGACCACCAACGACCTCGTGCCATGTCCGTAGGCGTATCCTCCCACGGAATGAAGTCCCGCCCCATCCCAGTCCAACTGCTTGACTCCAACGATGTCGGCTCCAGGGGTGTTGCTTTTCACATCCAGAAGCCTCTCAAGGCATCTCGGTCCCACGGGACGCGAATCATCGTGGAGAAGCCATAGAAAACGCACGGGACCAGGACGTTCAGCAACACCCGAGGCCGATATGGCCTCGGACACGCATTGGGAGAACGACCGCGCGCGCGGAGCCGGAGTAACGACCAGAGATATCCCCCGCCGAACGACTTGGGAGGATCCATCCGATGAAGTCCCATAGGATACGACTCCCGACCCATCAGCATCACCGCCGAGGACGGTCCGGAAAGGAAGCCTCCCCGCGCTGGAATCATCGGCCGAGCAGTCCGCCATCATCACGATTCCCGGAAGCACGCTCTGCTCGAGCACGGCCGCAAGCGTCGCTGACACATAGCGCATATCCGCACCACAGGCGACGACTGCGGCCACCGAATCCTCGATGCGCTGATCACCGCGCATCACGAAAGCGGACGTCACGCGGGAAACCAACTCGGAAAGGTCAATGCTGTCTGTGGAGTGCACAGTTCTCAAGTGTACGCAACAACGGCAACGGGCGCCCGACACAGTCTCCCGCCCGCCTGCGATCCGCCTTTCAAACGGGCGCCGGAGGATGTGCATATCATCATCTTCACAGGTTCTTCTATAAATGTGCCGTAATATTTAGTGGTTTACTGCAGACAGAATCAGGGAATCGGCTACGGAAGACGACCATGGAGCCCATGGTTCCCTGACCGCGCGAGAAGGAAGGCCGGACAGTGGCATCCCATCGACGACACATCACCAAAGATCCGAATCTCAAAGGCTGGCGGACGTCGACCCCACGGCATAGTCACGCCTACCGGATCAGCCATCGCCTCGGCATCATGATCGCCGCAGCGCTCGCGGTGATCATCGTCCTTCCGGCCACGATCGCGGCGGCCGTGTGGGTGGATTTCGGAGCCTCCATCAACGCAAGCAAGGTCAATGTCATCGCGCAGTCGACGTCCAGTTCTAGTCCCACCCTCGTCGACCCCAACGCCGGCAAAGCAATCAACATACTCATCCTCGGCCAGGACACCCGTGACGGCAGCGCGAACGCATCCATAGGGGGAAGCAACGACGACGAATCGGGTCTGCACAACGCCGACACGACCATGGTGATGCAGATCAGCGCCGACCGCTCATACATCAATCTTGTGTCGATTCCACGCGACTCGCTTGTCGACGTGCCCAGCTGCACAACCTCCAAAGGAACCATCTCCGCCCAATACAACGTGATGTTCAACTCGATATTCGCGAACGCGTGGGCCAAAGGCGGCGACCTCGCCTCCGCGGCAAGCTGTACGATGGCCGCAGTCAACTCGCTCACCGGCATGGACATCCAGAACTTCATCGTCGTCGACTTCGCGGGTCTTCGCGACATGATCAACGCGATAGGCGGAGTGAACATCTGCATACCCGTCGAGACCAAAGACTCCTACACGGGCCTGAGCCTGAGCAAGGGACTGTATCATTTCAACGGAACGCAGGCCACGCAGTACGCGCGTATGCGCCACGGGACCGGCACCGATGGTTCGGACATCATGCGCACCACTCGGCAGCAGTATCTTGTCAAGGAGCTCATCAAGCAGGCCATGGAGAAGAACCTCTTCACCCAGACCAGCCAGCTCTATCAGCTCGCCAAAGCCGCCTTAAAATCATTGAACATCAGCAGCGGGTTGGCCAGCACGACCGTACTGGCCTCTCTGGCAATGAGCCTGAAGAACCTCGACACGTCCAAGCTCTATATGATGACCACACCCGTCACCGCGGCCCCCAGCGATTCCAACAGGGTCGTATGGTCGTCGGCCGCCGATGCCGTGTGGGGGAAGATGCGCAATCACACCGCCCTCACCGAGCAGACGACGACCACATCCTCTAGCTCCTCGTCATCCTCGAAGTCCTCCTCCAGCTCCTCGTCATCGTCCTCCACCGCATCCTCCTCCAGCTCGGCATCGAGCACGGCCACGTCCACGGTGAACTCCAAGACAGGACTGATCACCAATTCCTCGGGGCAGCTCATCGACCCGAACACCAACGGAATAGTCGATCCTGACACCGGAACGATACACGACGCCACCACAGGCCAATCCATCGGCATCGCCGACCGCTATCTCAACAGCACTATTTGTGCCGTTCCTGCGCAGGATTAGTCCCCGTATCTCGATTGAGGCCTCCACGCAGTGTAAATCTGTGTGGAGGCCATCGCGGGGGAATCTTGACCACAGGGAGGATAGGAATGACACAGGACGGCAACCCACCCAGCTTCATCCCCTCCTTGGGTTCCAGCAACGGCGACGACCATCACGTGGCCTCGGCCAGAGCTCCGCGTCAGAACACGCAATCAACTCCTCCGAGCTTCATCCCCTCCTCCACCGGCCGTATTCCGCCGGCCACGGGAACGCAGCGCCGTTCCTCCACACGCAGCATGTCCAACCGTCAACAACTCTCTTATGGAGACTCCCCATCGGAGGGGGAATCCTCACAGACATCCAGTCC
This sequence comes from uncultured Bifidobacterium sp., assembly GCF_949292005.1. Lineage (GTDB taxonomy): Bacteria > Actinomycetota > Actinomycetes > Actinomycetales > Bifidobacteriaceae > Bifidobacterium. The sequence continues at coordinate 25,936 of NZ_CASEXV010000060.1, forward strand.
ATCGTCCCGCCATGCCGTAGCCGAAGAGCCGTCATCCGGAAGAAGCGGCGGCAGAACATCCCGGGGCGGCACGTGCTCCACATCCCACGGTTCGCTCCAATCGCGCGGCTCGGCCGTGGCGTCCTCGGGACGCTCTCCTCATAAAGGAGGCGGAAACAAGCGCAAACACCGAAACATCGGCAAAATCGTCGTGGCCGTGCTACTCGCCCTCATTCTGGCTTTGGGCATCTCCATCCTCGGCGCGTGGAACTGGGTGAATTCGCGTCTGGACAAGACATCGTGGCTTACAAGCATGTCATCCTCGACATCCTCAACGTCTTGGCTTCTTCTCGGGTCGGATGAGAGGGACGGCTCCGCGGGCGGAACGTCAGGCGACACACCAGGGTCACGCACCGACACGATTCTGGTCCTCACCAAGCCGCGCAGCGGATCAAGCTCGCTCATCTCGATTCCGCGCGATTCCTTGGTGCAGGTCTCGGGAACATACATGAAGATCAATGCCGTCGCTGAAGTCGTCAGCCGTAAGGCGCTCGTCTCGCAGATCGAATCAATCACAGGACACAAAATCGACCATGTCGCGGAGATCCGGTTCGGCGGACTTCAGAAGGTCGTCGACGCCATCGGCGGCGTGAAACTCTGCTACAACAGAACCGTCAACGACGCGGACTCGGAGCTGACCTGGACGGCCGGATGCCATCAGGCCAATGGCAAAACCGCGCTGGCCTTTTCACGGATGCGGTATCAGGATCCCAACGGGGACTTCGGCCGCGCCGAACGCCAGCGGCAGGTGATCTCAGCCATTGTCTCCAAGGCCACATCGCGTGCGGTGCTCACCAATCCCTCCACCGTGAAGGCTCTGGCGACGGCAGGACTCGATTCCATGATCGTGGATGAGGACTCATCCCCCAAAACGCTGCTGTCAATGGCACTGGCGTTCCGTAGTTCTACCGGAAGCAAGGGAATAACCGGAAGCGTGTACTGGACCAACCCGGACTACTACGTGGACGGCGTGGGTTCATCCGTTCTCCTCAATGACGCGAAGAATCTCAAGCTATTCAACTCCTTGGCGAACGGAACCCACAAATCAGGCGTTGTGGGGACTTTGGCGAAAAGCTAGCGCGGAGAAAATCCGAAACCCGAGGAACTTTTGTCCGGGGCCGGGCCACAAGTCCCCATTCATGTAATCCTCATGTGGCACGGTCCTTTCGTCCACACCATCGTCTCCACATCGCGTCATATGTCTCCTTCGACGAATCTGTCAGCGTGGGAAGGACGACATCCGATCCGGAAGCGACGCCGGATTCTCGGCACTCAGTAATGATTTTGCGGGCTATCGCCCTTGTGGCACCTCTGCTCGGGCAATGCGCGCTTCTCATAGTGCTTCTTGTCCACGGAAACTGGACGTTCGCGGCCGTGTCGGCCACTGCCCTGCTGTCCTCCCTCGCCTGGGCACTGTTGAGAAGCGTTGACGGCAGGAATCAGAAAAGGCCCGACACCGCCGCAACATCCGGCATGCCCACACACCGGGCCCCAACCGTCGACGAGCCCCCTCCACCATCATCCCCACCTCTTGAGGAGCTGTTGTCATTCGACGAGAACCCTCGGCTATGGTGGCGCGACGTCATGGCTCGATGGGCATCCAACAACGACCCGGAATCCACATCGCTCACCGCGACCATGGGTGTCAGCGACTCCGGCGGCCTGACCATCGATCTGGGAGTCCACGGCCCCCACGCTCTTGTCTGTGGCACGACCGGATCGGGAAAGTCGGTGGTTCTCCGAACGTGGTGTCTCTCTCTGGCCTGCCGGTACCCACCCTCACGACTTCACTTCGTCTTTCTGGATTTCAAGGGAGGTGCCGGACTGGACGCACTGGCGGAGCTACCCCATGCCGTGGGGAACGTCTGCGATCTTGATCTTCGCCATGCGAAGAGGGCATTGCGGGCTCTCGAGAGGGAATTGACACGCCGTGAGCGGCTGGTGTCACGACATCGCGTCTCCGACGTGCGCCATCTTCCCATGCCGCCACCTACGATGGTGGTTGTGGTCGACGAGTTCCATGCTCTTCGCGGCCGTCTCCCCGGATACATCGATAGGCTGACGACCATAGCGTCCCTGGGACGGTCCTTGGGAATGCATCTGATCGCCTGCACGCAGAACCCTCAGGGACAGGTTGGTGCCGATATGAAGGCCAATCTGTCGCTGCACGTCTGCCTGCGGGTGAGGGACGCGTTCCAATCCGTCGAGATGCTCGGCGATGGAAGGGCCGCGAGAATAAGCCCACGCGCTCCCGGAATGGGATATCTCGACAACGGCGAGGACGTGACTCGCTTCCACTGCGCAGCCGCCCGCTCATCCACTGCCCTGGTGTCCGCCATACGGGTCGCGGCCGCGGTAACAGGCTCCCCACCCCGTCCTCAGTTATTCAGTCCACCACTTCCCTCGTCCATCAACCTCGAACGGATACCACACCCCGTCGGCGCGCGAAGCGATAGCGGCGAACCCCAATCCCACCTGGCACGCCCGCCATCCATCGTCGTGGGGGTGTGCGACGACGGCACACGCGTCTCACCCATGCGGCTGAGTTTGGATGGTGGCAACATCATGGTGGTCGGATCGCCGGGCTGCGGGAAAACAACCCTATTGGACACCATGATCGAATCGATCCGACAGTGGTCGCTGACACGCCATGCCGCGGCGGCATCCCGCACTCCTCAGGTGATGGTCCTTGCCCTCACGGGGCACGGCGGAGACCCCGACACGATGAGGCACCATGCCGCCACCGTCATGTCCCGGGCCGACGACGCGGTGGGGCATCGATTCCCTTCCACGCCGAATGACCGCCGCACCTCAGACACCACCCCGGACATCATGCTCGTGGACGATGCGGACCCACTGCTTGCCCCCCTCAGCTCGGATCCGCTCGCCAAAAAGGTCGCCGCAGCCTCGCACAATCCGCGCTGCACGGTTGTCGCCGCCGTCAGCAGGCCGGAAAGATGCCGACTCGATGACGTATCCTGGACCATCATTTTCCCCACCGGTGACCGCACCACCGATCTGATGCACGGCATCCCCTCCGTTCTCCTTGACGACCTCGATTCCGAAGACTGTTCCACCCCGGGGCGCGCGGCCATAATCCGTCGCGGAATGGCATGCATGGTCCAATGCGCCGTCCCCCGTGAATTTACGTTGGGAAAAACTCTTGAAAAATCACGGGATTAGTGGTTATCTGATAACGGTTCGATTTCATCCAAGGTCATCAGGGATGACACAAGGAAGGCACATATTTATGAGCAGTGCGTTTGATTGGCGCGCCAAGGCCGCCTGTCGCGACAAGGATCCCGAGCTCTTCTTTCCCGTGGGGAACACCGGAGCCGCCTACCAGCAGATCGAGGAGGCCAAGGCGGTCTGCCGTACCTGCAAGGTTATTGACGCATGCCTCAAATGCGCTTTGGACACCAATCAGGATTACGGCGTCTGGGGAGGGCTGAGCGAGGATGAAAGGCGCGCCCTCAAGCGTCGTGCAATGCGCGCGCGGCGGTCGCAAAGCATGCAGATGCAGATCTGATACTTACTCAACAGCCATTCAGAGCGCGACGCTTGGGATGCCGATGATGCCCGTGAACGCTTCCTTCAGGGAAGGTCACGGGCATCATCGTATCTGCGAACGCTTGATTGGCGGTGATCAGCGATAATCCTGCGCCGCGCGCAACCGGATGTTGAGAACCACGCGGGTTCCGCCCTCATGGCGCGGCTCCCATCGGATATTCCCTCCAAAGTCATTGGTGACGAAGGTGTTGATGATCTGGGTTCCCAGCCCCGAACCGGACGATCGCGCCATCCCATTCGACTCCTCCGACTCCAGGCCGGATCCATCATCCTCGACGACGACATTGAGATTGTTGCCGCTTCTTCCCACGGACACCGTGATCTCGCCGTTGCGACGACCTTCGTATCCGTGTTCCACCGCATTGGTGATAAGCTCCGTCAGCACCAATGACAGCGGAGTGGCGTCCTGCGCGGGCATCATTCCGAATCGTCCCACATATCCTATATGGATGTTCTGGTCGCTCATGGATGCGAGATCGACGCTCATCCTCAGAAGCTTCGTGATGACCTTGTCGAAATCCACGATCTCATCGGCTGTCTGGCTGAGGCCCTCATGAACCATCGCGATGGTCTGGATACGGCGCTGCGCCTCCGCGAGCTCCTTCCTCACCTCCTCGGACTTGGTGTTGCGGGCCTGCAGCCTCAGCAACGCCGACACCGCCTGAAGATTGTTCTTTACGCGATGGTGAATCTCCGAAATGGTCGCGTCCTTGGTCTGCAGCTCCTGTTCCCGACGCCGGATCTCAGTCACATCGCGGCACAGGATGATGGCACCCGTCCTCCCCATCTCATCCCATAACGGCAGGGATCGCATGGACACGGCGGACCGATTAGCGACCAGCTCAGAATCGACGGCGGCCTTCCCGCTAAGCACCAACGGAAGGCTTTCGGGAACCGGATCCTTGGCGTGGAGCAGCTGCGTGCCGATCTCACTAAGATAATGCCCCTGCATGGTTTCCAAAGACCCCAGCCTACGGAAGCAGCTGATGGCGTTCGGCGAAGCGTAGCGCACTATTCCCTCATTCGTCACGAGGATGAAACCGTCGGCCACACGTGCCACGTGCCGTTGACTCATCACCGGATTGTTGTAGGGGAACTGCTCACGGGCGATCATCTGGAAGAGGATCTTGCCCGCATTGATGCTTTCGCTCTCGTACCGTCCGTTGGACTCCCTCGTCGCCATATTGGTCTGACGGACGACCACGCCCAAGGTCCTCCCCTCGTGACGGACCGGCGTGTACACATTGCACACCTCGGATCTGCCCACAAGTGTCAGACCCTCGGATTTCACGGGCTTCGTCGATTCCATGACCTCATCGAGCTCGCTGGCCATATCCGAATCGACCTCATGTCCGACCACATCATCCACGCGCAGCGTCATAACGGTCGAGGGACGGCATTGCTCGGCCACGACATACCGGCCGTCACCGCGTCTCATGACAAGAAGAAGATCGGCAAAGCTCAGATCCGCGATGACCTGCCAATCGGCCACCAGTTGATGAAGCCATTCACGGTCGCCATCGGACAAGTCCGGACGGGTGGAGAGAATTTGGGTGAAGTCCGCCATAATCACCAATGATACGCAGGCCGTAGCCACAGCACCCGCCGGATCCGCCGCATAATGCCGCCGAGTGAATGACGCGGCATGCGTCGCTTCGACGGCCCAGAATTGGCTTGATCGACGGATCGCACATCCCATCGCCGTCGGCGGGGCCATGTGGAATTGACACATCGTACGGTTACGGTATCGTAGGTTACGGTTCCGTAATAAGTCATTGGAGGGCCAATGGATCCCGAGCCACACGAGGCGTCCCATGAGATGCCGCAACAGACCACAACAACCACACCGCCCGCGCCCGCAGCCCCCGCGAGGACCGAGGTTCAACAGGCCATTATGGAGGCCCGCCAGGGGAAGGCCGCGGAAATACGCGCACGCGCACGCCTGAAGGCCGACAGAATCGAACGGCGTTCCCGACTTCGCGTGGCCAAGGTTCTCACAACCGCCGACTCCAAGGCCCAGCATGTTCTGGACCCCACCAGCGGAACACCCCGGAAGGTCCGTCTCGACGTTCACGGACGTCCGAAGCCCCTTCTTCGTGGATGGATCCATGCGGCCACCGCACCCCTGGCGCTGGCGGCCGGAATCGTCCTCATCTGCCTCGCGCACGGCACCGGATTGAAATGGGCCTGCGCGGTCTTCATGACAGCGTCGTTGATTCTTTTCACCAATTCGGCGGCCTACCATCTGGGAGACTGGTCCCCCACCACGACCGGGGTGCTGCGTCGCATCGACCACGTCAACATCTTCCTGCTCATCGCCGGCACCTACACGCCCGTGGCCTTCGCGCTTCCATCATTGTGGCGCGATGGCATCATCATAGGAATGTGGTCGTGCACTCTCGTGGCTCTTGTCATCCATGTGATATGGATCAGCGCTCCACGTTGGTTGTATGTGCTCGTGTACATCATCTTTGGTGTCTCCGGCGTCGCTCTCATGGGGATGTTCTGGATCTCCCCCGCAGCGGGACCCACCGTCGTCATCCTCATCGCATCGGGAGGGTTGTGCTACATCGCGGGAGCCATCGTCTACGCCCTTCGCCACCCCGACCCCTGGCCACGCGTTTTTGGATTCCATGAGATTTTCCATCTCGGCACCGTCGCCGGATTCGCCTGCCATATGGTGGCGATCTACATGGTTATCGTCCAGTTGAGATAGTTCTCCGCGCCCACACGTGGCCCCATACACATGGCCCCATACACATGGCCCCATACACGACGGGGGCGTTTCCGACCTGATGATGGATGGTCGGAGACGCCCCCGTCGCCGTGTCTACAAACGCGGGACTACTCCAACGGACGTGCGTCCTTGATTATCACGGAGATATCCCGGCCATTGGGTGCCTTGTAGGTCACGGTCTCGCCGTTGTGCGCGCCGACGATAGCGGCCCCCATCGGCGAGTCGGTGCTGACCACATCGTAATCGGTCGCAACGGAGATATCGCGCGAGCCCAGCACGTACGTCATCTCGCGACCGGCGAGCTCCAGCACGACCACGGATCCATTGCCCACCGTGCCGGTCTTCGGAGCGTGAAGAATCTTCGCGTTGCGGAGTTTGACGGTCAACTCGTTGATCCGCCCCTCATTCTTGCCCTGCTCCTCGCGCGCCGCCTGATATCCACCGTTCTCCGACAGGTCGCCCTCCGCGCGGGCAGCCGCTATACGCTCGGTAATCTCCTCGCGGTACTCGCCCTCCCTATGGGCGAGCTCCTCCTTCAACGTGTCGTACGCCTTCTGTGTCAGAAGCACGACCTTCTCATCAGCCATGATGACAACCTCCTCAATCCATTAATCATGCGGCAAACGAACAGCCGCGGTCGACATCGCCAGGAATGGGTCGACCGCTTCCGCGTCCCTATACGGAGGGAGGCGCCGAATCTCTCCGGCGCCTCCCCGAGACCACCGTCAACGAGTCGATACGATGTCGATAACAAAAACCAAAGTGTCCGTTCCACCAATCCCAGCCTGCGGAACACCACGAGATCCATAGCCATACTCCGGGGGAATGGACACAACGAGGCGGGAACCCACATTATGCCCGGGAACGGTGCGGTCCCAGCCCTTGATGACCTGTCCGACACCAATGCCGAAGCTCGCGGGGCTGTGCCTGTCGAAACTCGAGTCGAAAGGCGTGGAGCCACCCCACACGACACCATGGTAGTTGACCGTAACGGTATCGCCCGGACGCACCACGGGACCATCCCCCTCAACGAGCTCAACCACCCGCAGACCCGCGGGCGGTAGCTCGACGGGGAAGGAGATCACCGGCGACGAGCCGAACTCCGCATTCACCTCAGGCATGGTCTTTTCCATAACATCTCCTTTCGGACAATGTCCACCAGAATATCACCACCCGCCCGATCGCAGAAGTCAATATGCGTGCGGAAACATTATGCGACCCGCACACAAGGGTCCGGGAGCCTCAGTAGATCATCGAAAACATGCTCACCGCATAGAACAGACCGACGCCTGCCATCAGCACGACAACCGCGCCTGCCACGAAGGCGAGGACGGGCCGCCGAGACAGCCGTTCCCCAACCATCGTGGCCGCGCCGAAGGCGAGGAATCCCCAGACCGCGCTGTTGAACCCCACGGACAATGTCTGTCCGCCGGCCAGAGCCGCCCCACCCTGCGCCATCACCAAGGAATCGATCAGGGAGACGACGACGAGGAACCCCCACAGCCCAAAACCGACAAAACCGCATACAGCCGCGACAAGTGGCCTGTACCTGTCACGGAAGCGCGCGGACAGGGACTGCGCGAGCCAGAGCAGTGCGAAACCCGCCGTCACCGCGAAGGCGACCGCCACGAGGCACGCCACCATCATCCAAGGAACCAGTGCGACGACACCATTGATCATGATCATGTACAGCGGAGCCGCGATAATCTCCCCAGCGCATAGAACGCAGGCGACAACCACATTCTGCGCAAGAACCAGCGGAGCGTTCCCACGGCGAGATTCCTGCCTGTTTCTTTCCAATGGCATAACGGTCCTTTCATCGGACGGCTCTGACCTTCCGCGGCGTGTCCACCAAGGTCACGGAGTCCACCAGATACGGAGTCCACCAGACCAGCGCGTGCCCCCTGCGGGGTTCGAACCCGCATGCCTTGCGGCGGCGGATTTTAAGTCCGCAGCGTCTGCCAGTTCCGCCAAGGGGGCGGATGAGCCGTCTCACAACGATGACTCCGACGAGGACACCTTACCGCACGCCATGTCCTCGTCAGTCACGGAATGTCGGTCCGACCACCGGATTGGTCAGCCACGGGCCTCCAGCAAACGCCTCCCATAGTCGACGACAATCCCATCAAGAAGTCCATGCTCACTGGCCATGAAGGAGTCGATGACCACGCCATGGTCGTCGCGCGCCGCCCGAGACACACGGTCGAGCACCCGTGACCATACCAACGCCCCACCACCAACGACATCCACGCGACCAGGGTGGATCGCCCGATATGTCGATCTCTGCGCACGCGTCATGCGAAGGAAGCGATCGTTGACGGCGAACGCCGTGGACAGCGGAAGCTGGGCCCCATCAACGGCGGCATGGTCGTACTCCTTCAACCCCAGCGCCAGAGCCGCCATGGTGGTGACGGTTCCCGAAACACCGATGATGCCATGCGCGTCACCGGCATGAACATGCTCGAATGCCTCATCGATATGCGCATCGATGTCCTCAACGGCCGCGTCAATCTCGTCCTGCGTGGGAGGGTCGGAGCGCAGATGGCGTTCCGTCATCCGCACGGAACCGATGTTCATGGAAAAGGCCTCCCGCACCGAGGTCGATGGCGTTGACAGGCCATCCCCTCCGATGACCATCTCCGTGGAGCCTCCCCCAAGATCGACCACAAGATAGGGTGGCTCGACGGACGATCTGTCGACGATTCCGGTTGCGGCCAGAAAGCTCAGATCGGCCTCCTCCGTTCCCGAAATCACCTCGGGACGCACTCCAAGAATCGATTCAATCCCATCCTCGAACTCCTCTCGATTCGCGGCGTCGCGCGTGGCCGATGTCGCCACGAAACGCAGACCGTCGACCGGATGCTCCCGAAGAACCACAGCGAACTCTCGAGCCGCCTCATAGGTTCGATCCAAAGCCTCCGCCGCGAAGCGATGCGTGTGGTCCACATCCTGTCCAAGACGCACCACACGCAGCATCCTTGGGACGACATCCACGATCCGCCCATCGGAACACACCCTCGACACTTTGAGACGAATCGAATTCGTCCCGCAATCGATTCCTGCGACGACCACCGAATCCGACATCACAACCTTCCCTCCATCACATCGTCCACCATGCCACTCATCACGCGCATCGGCACACCGACGGCGAAAACTCATCCGACATCGCATCCAGTGCGAGATCACCGATGGGATTCGCTCCCGGACCCATGACGAGGCTCTGGGCCACCAACGCGTGAAGGCACTTGACCCTGACCGGCATTCCCCCGGCGCTCACCGCGGACACATGTTCCTCATCATCGCCGACAAGAGCGGCTATCCTATGCCGGAAAGCGCGATATAACCCATGGGCCCTGACATATCCGGACCGTAGCTCCTCATCCGCAGCAAGACGATCGTTGAACCGCCGCATGACGCCATCGGCCTCAAGATGGGACGCGGCCTTCACCGCCGAAGGACCGGTCAGATAGCACGTGGTGGGAAAGGGAACGCCGCCCGGCAACAGCGGCCGCGTGATCACGGCAAGAGGGCGCCCGCACACGCATCTGGCCCCGACGGCAAGCATCCCGCGCGGGAAGCGACCCAACTGGCTGTGAACAATGGACACATCCTCCTGCGACGCCCTGTGATCCAGAATATGTCGCGCCAGTTCGGCCATCCACCGCGTGTCCCGCTCGTTAAGCGGTATGTCGGCCGCCACCGTCGGCGCCGATGATTCATTCACCACCATCAATCTCCGTTTCTCATACGCAATCAGAACACCCTACTCGGTCGATTCGCTCGACGCCGAGGAGGAAGACGAAGACGACGACGAAGAGGAGGACGAAGACGACGACGAAGACGTTCCGGTGGTCGACTTCGACGTCGGCTCATCCGCCTTCCTGATTCCATACGCCAATTCGCTGTACCACGGTATCGTCGATGCCGAGGATGTTGTGTCATCATCCTTGTCAAGCGATTGCGCGTTCGAAGACTTTCCCGACACGGACTCTGAATTGTTGACGTGGACCGACACCTCACCGGGGAAGACGAAGCCCAGACGCTCCCGGGCCTGCGCAGTGACATAGGATTTGTCACTCCACCGCGCGATCTCATTCTCCAACGATCTCTTCTGCTCGACCAGAGCGGCCTCCTGCCGCTTAAGACCATTGAGTTCCGCCAGATTCAGCGCATACGTGTGAAACGCCGACACAAGCTGTATCCCGCCCAACGCGAGAATAATCACGGACACAACGAACGCCAGCGGGCCCGTGCCTCGAGACCTGCCGGAGGATTTCGACGCATCACGGGACCGCTTGGAACTTCTCATAAAAACGACGGTACCCGCCGCATTCGACGAGCGAACACGGCGGGCCCCTAACCGATAATTCGGTATGAACTACTTGACGTACTTCGCGCACGCCTTGAACGCCGCGTACCCGGCATACACGGCGGTGGAGCCAAGCTCCTCCTCAATCTCGAGAAGGCGGTTGTACTTGGCGATGCGCTCGCCACGGGCAGGAGCGCCGGTCTTGATCTGGCGGGTGTTCTTGGCGACCGCGAGATCAGAGATGGTGGTGTCCGGAGTCTCACCGGAACGGTGGGAGACCATGGAGGTGTATCCGTTTGCAGTGGCGAGCTCGATGGCGTCGAGCGTCTCCGTGACGGTTCCGATCTGGTTGAGCTTAACCAGCAGCGAGTTGGCGGCACCCATGTCGATGGCCTTGCGCAGACGCTTGGGGTTCGTCACAAGCAGATCGTCGCCAACGAACTGGAGACGATCACCCAGACGCCTTGTGATGGACGCCCAGTCATCCCATCCCTCCTCCTGGAAGGGATCCTCGATGGAGACGATGGGATACTCGTTGATGAGCTTCTCGTAATAGTCCAGCATGTACTCGGAGTCGCGCTCCTCGCCGTCGAAACGATACTTGCCGGTCTCCTTGCTGTAGAACTCGGAGGAGGCGACATCGAGACAGATGCCGATCTGGCGTCCGGGCTCATATCCGGCAGCTGAAATGGCATCGACGATGTACTTGAGGGAGTCCTCGTTGGACTTCATCTTGGGTGCGAAACCACCCTCGTCGCCCAGACCCGTGGCCAGTCCGTCCTTCTTCAGCACGTTCTTGAGGGTGTGGTAGACCTCGACGCCCGCACGAAGGGCATCGCTGTAGGAGTCGAATCCGTATGGGGAGATCATGTACTCCTGGATGTCCGTGGCGAAGTCCGCGTGGGCTCCACCGTTCATGATGTTCATGTTCGGGACGGGAAGAATATGACCGTTGGTTCCTCCGATGTAGCGATACAGGGGAAGGTCCGCGGACTCGGCCGAGGCGTAGAGAGCCGCGAGGGAGACTCCGAGAATGGCGTTGGCGCCCAGCTTGCCCTTGTTGGCCGTTCCATCGAGCTCGATCATGACATCGTCGAGAGCGCGCTGGTCGGAAGCATCCATCCCAATGACCTTGGGAGCGATGACCTCGTTGACCGCCTTGACCGCGTCAAGAACGCCCTTGCCCATATAGCGGGCCTTGTCGCCGTCACGACGCTCCCATGCCTCGGCCTCACCAGTCGACGCTCCGGAGGGAACAAGACCATGTCCCGCCGCGCCATCCTCGGTTTCCAGATAGACTTCAACGGTCGGATTGCCACGGGAATCAAGAATCTCGCGCGCGTAGACGCTTTCAATAGCTGCCACAACTGCTCCTTACAACGTAGGTTGCGATAACGCTCTCCACACTACTGGGATTTATGGACGATGCCACTGGATTCCGCGGCGGTTCGTTAGCCCTCACACCGGCATCCCATCCAAAAAGGCCAGCTCATCGAAGTCGAGCTTCAGCTGATTGGCGGCGACGTTGTCCACAACCTCCTCGACCGTACGGGCGCTGGGTATGACGATGACATGAGGATCCCTGGCCAGCTCCCAGGCCAACGCGACACGCTGGTACGAACAATGCCGACGGGCGGCGACCTCACGGAACCTGTCCAGCAGGGAGTCATCGACCGGATCGAGGAATCCCCCCAGAGGCGAGAAACATACGAACGCGCGCCCCATGTCGCACACATGCCCCAATGTCCGTTCCGGATCGCGGTACACGGGAGAGAATTGGTTCTGAACAGCCACCAAGGAGTCCCCGAGAATGGAGCTGGCGATGTCGATGTCCGCAACACCCACGCGCGAGATTCCGACGTGGCGCACCAGACCCTCGTCGACAAAACTCCGCAAAGCCATCATCTGGCGCTCGTAGGGAAGTTGGGGATCATCGCAATGTGAATACAGCAGCGGAATCGAATCAACACCCAACCGCTGCATCGACTGATGGACATCGGCGAGCATGGTTTCCGGACGCGCGTCAGCACGCCAACCATACCGACCGTGGTCGTCAAGGGTCCTTCTCCAACCTGTTTTCGTCGCGACCAGAACATCGTCACGGGGACCATTCCATGATGACAGCGCTTCGGCGACAAGGCTCTCCCCATACCCCAGATCCCCGGGAAGCCCGGAACCCGGCTGCGTCGGTAGGTAATAGGACCACGCCGTATCCACGTATCGCACCCCGGCGTCCAGCGCCGCATGGATCACCTCGATCGCGTGATCCCGCGACGGGCGTCCCTCCACCGCGAGCGCCATCGTCCCCAAGCCGATACGCCCTATCTCATATCCCGCCAGAACAGCCATGCGTCCTCCTCTCCGCCGCCCATTGCCCGTCGGCTGCCATCACTGGGGGAACTCACCCAGATCGATTGTCGGCACGGTCATTCCCAACGCCCTCATCTCCACCACGGGATTCATGAACTCACGTTCACGGAAGATAAGTCCCTCCCTCATTTCGAATGAGTAGAGGAAATGATTGTCATAGCGGACGGGATCATGCCCGGGAAGAATCACTGTTCCCCCTCCGTCGGCCTCGGCCCACAGCCAGTCGGGATCGTCCGTGGTCCACACGCGCACGTTCCTCCACGTCCAATCGGGGAAATGCCTGCTCGACCACACATCATATTCGGCGATCCGCTCACGTCCTTGAACCGCGACGGGATGCCCTGAATCCGATGTCCACAATCCCGAGATGCCATCCTCGGTGAAAAGCTCATGCCGTCTGCGCAAGGCCTCGCCGTGTCCGGAGGAGAGATACCTCTCCACCGTGGTGCGATTATCCGCGGCGCGATCATCGTCCACGGCCCGGTCGTCGCATGCGATTCGGCCATCGTCTGCCTCACTGCGGTCATTCATGCTCATCTCGGATCCCCCCGTTCCGCGCATCCCTCGTCCCCGCATCATTCGCCGTGTGGACAAGGGATTCCCCATCCTCCGAATGACCGCGCCGCACTCCGCGCACGACACTCCCATATCGCACGATTGATTCCGTCACATCACGCAGATAACGGATCGACGTGGACCAGTCCCCGCTCACCTCGATGGAATGATTGGCCTTCGGATACACCCGTACGAGTCCCTGTCCCGTCAACGACGCCGCCCTTGCCCCATCGAAATACGGATCGGCGTCACCTGCGCACAGCAGGGGGGCTGCATCGGACGAGGAAATCCCGGAATCCGGCACGGTGATGACCGATTCGGCAGGATCGCAGGGAGGTGGATTGAGGACGGGCGTGAGCAGAACCGCCGGCAACCCCCTATCGACCAGATGCGGGTAGGTGAGGGTGGACAGCGACTTCGTCACGACCATCACAGAATCATCATCATGCCCAGATGACGTGATCCCCGACACCCATGAATCGACAAGACCATTCATGCGATCAATGGTGCGCGGGAAATCCACAACATCGGGAAGATCGAGCCACAGCCTGTCCACGGACCAGCCATCCCACGACAGAGCCCTGGCGGCCCAGTACAACAGAGGCCTGTCCACCGTGTATCCGATGCCGGGCATGATCAGCACATGGCCTCCTGGACCGCCGGCCCCGGATTCGCAGGACGATCCGCCCACATGATCCGAGACGGCAGACGGACGGGGCCACGCACGAATCCTCGCCCCGATACCAGCTCTCGCCGACCCGCGATTCCCCGCCAACTCATGATCGTGTCGCGTCACCGCAGACCATCCTCCCCCGCCAATCGCATTCCCAACGCAGCCCCGCTCACCCCTGTGACGCCGGCTTCCACATCACATCATCCAACAGCGCATCGACCCACCGGATCACCGAGGCCGAATCCATCGGGGTGGAGCCAAGAGATCCGCCGAATGGCGCCGGCACAAGAAGCGTGCGCGTGACAGGACGATACTGCGTGCCGCGATAGATGCGCTCCAACCGCATCATGACCGAATCCGGGACGTCGATCGGCCGCACACGCACCTTGGCACCCTGCGACGCGATTTCCTCGACTCCCAGATCCCGAGCCCGTGCCCTGATACGCGCGATCGCGAAAAGATCGTCGAGCTCCTGGGGAGACGCCCCGTAACGGTCCGTGAGCTCCTCCCGCAGATCGGTGAGGTCCTCGCCGGTGCGCGCCGACGCCAGCTTCCTGTATGCCTCCAGCCGCAGCTTGTCGGAGTCGATGTACTCCACGGGAATCGACGCCTCCACGGGAAGGTCGACGCTCACGGAGACCGGCTCCGCCTTGCCCGGGTTCTTGTATTCGTCAACGGCCTGCGACACCATTCGCACGTAAAGGTCGAATCCCACACCTTCGATGTGCCCACTCTGCTCGTCTCCGAGGAGATTGCCGGTTCCACGAAGCTCAAGATCCTTCATCGCCACGTCATAGCCCGATCCCAACGCCGTGTGCTGGGCGATGGTCGCGAGCCTGTCATGCGCCTGTTGCGTCATGGGCCGTGCCGGATCGTACAGGAAGTACGCGTACGCCCTTTCGTGTCCACGCCCCACGCGTCCGCGAAGCTGGTGAAGCTGGCTGAGCCCGAACCTGTCGGCGTGGTCGACAATCAGCGTGTTGGCGTTGGATATATCCAATCCCGTCTCGATGATCGTGGTGCACACCAGCACGTCGATATCCCTGTGCCAGAAATCCCTGATGATCTGATCCAGCTGCTTCTCTCCCATCTTGCCGTGGGCGATTCCCACGCGCGCACCCGGCACAAGCGATGTGATCTTCTCCGCCACGGACGAGATGTCCTCCACGCGATTGTGGACATAAAAGACCTGACCGCCGCGGAGCATCTCCCGCCGCACGGCCGCGGTCACCTGGGCGTCCTCGTAGCCTCCCACGTAGGTGAGAACGGGAAGCCGGTCCTCCGGAGGCGTGGCGAGGGTGGACATCTCACGAATCCCCGTGACGGCCATCTCCAAAGTCCGGGGAATGGGGGTCGCCGACAGCGACAGCACATCGACGTTGGTCCGCAACGCCTTGAGACTTTCCTTGTGCTCGACTCCGAAGCGCTGCTCCTCGTCAATGATGAGCAGACCCAGATCTTTGAAGCGGATCTTCGGGGACAAAAGCTTGTGGGTGCCGATCACGACATCAACCGACCCTTTCTCCAAACCAGCGACCGTTTCGCGGATCTGCGCGGGGGTCTGGAACCTGCTCAAGGGGGCGACCGTGACCGGGAAGCCCTCGAAGCGCTCCGAAAACGTCTCCATATGTTGCTGCACAAGAAGCGTCGTGGGCGCGAGGACAGCCACCTGCTTGCCGTCCTGCACTGCCTTGAACGCCGCTCGCACCGCGATTTCGGTCTTTCCGAAGCCCACATCGCCGCATATGAGTCTGTCCATCGGCACGGGACGCTCCATGTCGGCCTTGACCTCGTCGATGGTGGTGAGCTGGTCGGGGGTCTCCTGATAGGGAAAGGCATCCTCCAACTCCCTCTGCCAGGGAGTGTCCGGGCTGAAGGCGAATCCTTGCGTACGCTGACGGGCGGAGTAGAGACGCACCAAATCCTGCGCGATCTCATGAACATGCTTGCGGGCCTTGGCTTTGGTCGCGGCCCAATCCGATCCACCCAGACGATTGAGCTTCGGCGCGTCGGACCCTATGTACTTACTGACCTGGTCGAGCTGGTCGGTGGGGATGAAAAGCTTGTCGGGAGGAGCGTTGCGCTTGGATGGCGCGTATTCGATGACGAGATACTCCCTCGTAGCATCGGAGGACGACGCCCCCGCCCTGCGTTGCCGCATGCCGACGAACCGGCCGATGCCATGCTGCTCGTGGACCACGTAGTCGCCCGGGGCAAGCTCCATGAGATCGATCGCCCGTCGGCGTCTTTTCGGTGCCGAGGAGGTTCCCGCCACACCGTTACGACCGGTCAGATCACGCTCCGTGAGAAGCGCCACATGTGCCGCGCGGTCGATGAACCCATCCTCCGCCTGCGACCGGACCGCGGAGAACCGGGTGGACGACACCGCGGCCACCATACGGGACAATCTGTTCAAAGTGCCCTGCGCGGCGGCCGTCAAAGTCACCGCGTATCCCTCCTCCATCAGCTTCGACAGACCTGTTCTGGCCCGACCCTCATCGCCACGGAACTCATCGGGATGATGGGCGTCAAGAACCATATGTCCGGGTTTCTGGGGATCCACGCTGAAATCGGTGACGCTCCACACCGGGCGCATCGACAGCTCCAAGGAGGATATGATCTCATCGACGTCCAGGAAGCTCGCCCTGTCAAAACTCAACGGCGCTCCGGAACCATGCCCGCTCGCCGCGACATGCCAGCTCGCGGCGAGAAACTCGTTGGCCGTGGCCGTCAGATCCGCGGCCGCACGTCTAAGGCGGTCCGGATCGAACAACATGACCAACGCACGGGATGGCAGAAGTGACGACACCGGCTCCATATCGTCGACAAGAACCGGAAGAAGCGACTCCATCCCCTCAACGGGCACGGCATTGGCTATGGATTCGAGCATGTCGTCGGCGTTCGCGATCGATCCGACCAACGATTTCGCCCGGGCACGCACCGAATCGGTCAGCTGGAGCTCCCGGCACGGCGTGGCCCACACCGCCGACGGCACGTCACGGAAGGTCCGCTGATCCGCTGCATGGAACTCACGTATCGAATCGATCTCATCCCCGAAGAACTCCACGCGAACTGGGAATGGCGCCGTGGGCGGGAAGACATCGAGTATCCCCCCTCGAACGGCGAACTCGCCACGATCCATGACCAGATCGACACGAGAATACGAGTTCTCGACAAGCCGCCTCTGCGCATCTTCCATCGCCAAGCCCTGTCCGCGCGAGAACAGCAGGGGCGTGACGTCCCCAAGTCCACGAACAACCGGTTGAATCAGGGAGCGGATCGGCAGGACCAGAATGCGGATGGGCCCGAACATCGGATCGTCGTTGCTGGGGTGTCGCAGACGCCGGAACACCTCCATCCGCGTGGCCACCGTGTCCGCCCTCGGCGACAGCCTCTCGTGGGGCAGTGTCTCCCATGACGGCAGCGCGGCAATGTCGTGTGGATCACCCGGATACCAGGAACGAAGCGCGTTCATCGTATCCTGCGTCTGGCGATCGGATGGCACCACGACCACCACCGGAAGCCTTTGGGCCATGGCCGCGGTCAGAGCGGGACGAACCCCGCCCACCGCCTGGATGAGCAGATCCTCGTCGTCATGCTCCGTCGAATCGACAAGACCATGAAATGCCGGATCCTGACGAAGTGCCTCAAGAAGAGGAGACAGCGATCCATCCAACGGGGCATGAGCCGACGCGCCGGGCGCGGGAGCGGACATCGACGGGGAATCGGCTAAGCCTTGTGACGCGGTGCTACCGGCCATTGAACTTCTCCTGCGCCTGCGACAGACCCTCCACCATCACCGTCTCGACCGCGTCGGCGCCGTCGGCCACGAAATCCGGGAGCATGCGCCTCTGGCTGGAATCAAATCCGCCAAGAACCCATCCGACCACGTTCTCATGGGCGGCCGCGCCCCGCCGCGCATGCCCCACCCCCATGCGCACACGCGCGTAATCGTTCGTGCCCAACGATCGGTCGATCGATTTGATGCCGTTGTGCCCCCCGCTGGAGCCGCCGGATTTGACCTTGATGCGGCCGAACTCCAGATCCATGTCATCGTGCACCACGACGATATGGTTCGGCGCTATCGAGTAATACGTGGCTATGGAGGACACGGCGTCCCCCGAATCGTTCATGAAGGTCAAAGGCTTGGCCAGGAGGAATTTGACAGGGGCCGCTCCAAGGCGCATGATCCCACGCCCCAGATCGGCGAGTCCTTTGTGATTGGACAGGGACACCGACCACCGGCCAGCCAGCTCGTCGGCCGTCATGAATCCCATGTTGTGGCGCGTCCCCTCATACGTCTTTCCGGGATTCCCCAGTCCGACAACCAACCAGAACTCCGAAGCCATCCGACTCTCTTTCCTTACTGAGTTCCTCGCTCCACCCGCCATGATCAACCATCCCGTTCACCTCTCGTCGACGGGATGGGACTCCAGCCGCACATGCTACCGGCCGCGACAGACGTGCATGTCGGAAGCGCGCGGTGACAGCCTAATCCTGCTCCAGCTCAAGCGCCTTGCTCAACGCCTCGTCAAGCTGGGACTGCGCCTGCCCGTAAGCGGTCCAATCTCCGGATTTCAAGGCGGTCTGAGAATCCTCCATGGCCTGATTGGCCTGTTTGAGAAGTTCGCGCAGTTTCTCCCGATTGGCGTCCGCTGACGTGGAGGATCCGGAGTCTACCGACGTGGCGTCCCCATTCGTGGACTGCGAGGAGGACGACCCGGATGACGAGCTGTTCCCGGCGTCTCCCGCGGACGCCCCTGAATCGCCTCCGAACACCTGATCCAGAGCCTCATCGAGGGTGTTGGCGAAGCCGACCTGATCTCCAAAGGCGACGAGGACCTTCTTCAGCAGGGGGAACCGGGTGGATCCGCTCGACTGGACATACACCGGTTGGACATACACCAGTCCCCCGCCCAGAGGGAGCGTGAGAAGATTCCCCCGCGTGACCTTTGTGGAGCCGGACTCGAGAAGGTTGAGCTCCTTCGAAACGTCGGCGTTGGCGTTGAAGTTGTTCTGCGCCTGTCCGGGACCTGGAACGTTGGAGTCCTTGGGGAGTTCCTGAAGCCGGATCGTTCCGTATCCCGCACCCTTCACCCCAGCGGTCGATCCGGCGTCGGAGTCCACCGACAGAAAGCCCGTGAGAATCTCCCTGGTTGAGCTGCCCGCGGGGATATACGTTGACGTGAGCGAAAACACCGGCTTGCTCGTTCCTCCGGTTTTGAGCGTGAGATAGTAGGGCGGCTGGAGGACGTCGTCATCCTGATCCTTGCGTGATTCCGTCGGATCGACGGGGACCTGCCAGAAGTCCTCCCCCGAGAAGAACTGACTGGCACTGGAGACGTGGTACTGGGACAGCAGCTCGCGCTGGACCTTGAACAGGCTTTCGGGATAGCGCAGGTGGCTCATCAGATCGCCGGATATCTCCGAGATCGGATGGTACTGCCCCGGGAATATGTTCTCCCATGCCTTGAGAACCGGATCCGAGGTGTCCCACGCGTAGAGCGTGACGGATCCGTCATAGGCGTCCACCGTCGCTTTCACGGAGTTGCGGATGTAGTTGGCCTTCTGCGAGGCGAGTCCGGAGACGGTGCTCGATGACTCCGTGGTGGAGTCCTGAGTCACCGACCCCAGATCTGTGGTCTGTGAATAGGGATAGGCGTCCGACGTGGTGTATCCATCGACGATCCATTTGACCCGTCCGTCGACTACAGCTGGATACACACGACCATCAAGCGTGAGATATGGCGCGACCTTGGCCACCCTCTCCTTGGGACTGCGGTCATAAAGAATCTGGGAGTCGGAGTTGACGCGGTCGGAGAACAGTATCTGGTCCGAGCCGAAACGGATCGAATACAGAAGACGTGCGAAGAGATTGCCGATCTTCGGCCCTCCATTGCCGGAGAACGTCGTCGTGGCGCCATCGGACCCGGTTGGATAGTCGAATTCCCATGAGGCGGTGCCTTTGGACGCCCCGACGATCGAATATTCAGGAGCGTTCGGGGAGAAATAGATGCGTGGCTCGTATTTCTCCGATTCGGCGAGTTTGCCCTTGGTGGGTATGCCGGATTCGAAGAACTCCGGCTGACCATCCGTGGTGACCTTGTTTCCATACGCCGCGACGATGCCGTATCCATGCGTGTACACGGTGTGGTCATTGACCCAGTTGCGGTTGTCGTTGCCATCGAGATTCAGTTCACGGGCGGCGATGACGGTGTCCTGGCTGACTCCGTCCACATCATATTTGTCCACCGCAAGGGTGTCCGCGAAAGTGTAGTACTGCTTGGACTGCTGAAGCTGTTTGAAGGTCGATGACACGACCTGGGGATCGAGAAGACGGATCTGGGCTGTGCTTTCGGCATCCTGCGCAAGAGCCCCGGACTTGCCCGTCGTGGTGGCCTTGTACTCGTTGGTGACCACATTCGTCAGGCCATAGGCCTGCTTCGTGGCGGTGATGTTGCGCTGGATGTAGGACGATTCGGCCTCCTGGGCGTTGGGATCGACCTTGAATCGCTGCAATAGTGCCGGCCACAGGTTCATGAACACAAGACTGAGCGCAAGGAACGACGCAATCGCCACCGCGGGGGTGCGCCATGCCCTCAGCGCGGCGGACATTCTCACGCCAACCGGCGCCGGGCCGTCGATGCTGTGCGACCGCATCAGCCACACGCACAGTACGACTCCGAGAATGGCCGTAAGCCCCGCCATAAGGGATCCCAGAGGGATGGTCGCATGGACGGTGGCGTATGTGGCACCCGTGATCTTGTCACCGCTCTGGGTCAAAGTCCCGAAAACGGCCAGCACCTGTGTCAGGGACCACGACATCATCACCAGAAGGAGCCAGATGGCGATCTGACGGCGGGCGCGCGTGGTCATGGAAAAGACTCCGTGGCCACGTGTGGGCATGGTGACGCGGATTCCTCCCATCAGCGCGTGCATGACGACGGAGAACACGAGTCCAACGGCCACGAGGAAGACTAGCGCCGACGCGACAAGACGCAGTCCGGGAAAAACGAAGACATAAAAGCCATTGTCGATGCCGAACTGCGCGTCCTTGACTCCAAACGACTGCGCGTGCGTCATAAGAAGTATCTGCGCCCAATGGGAGTTGAAGCGCGATCCGAAGAGGACGCCCGCAATCAGGGACACGACTACGGTGATCCTTCTCGCGCGGCGGGAGCTGATGCCCCGTCCGATCTCGATGATGTCGCCGTTAATCCGGACCCTCGACCCATCCTCCGAATCCGGGCGCGCGCGTATGGCCAACCAGGCCGCCACATAGCTGACCACGACGACCAAAAGCGCATAAACGACCCACAACCCGACCTTGGTCCACAGCTGAGTCCACACGACGCTGGCGAATCCCAACTGTCCAAACCACAGAAGATCGGTGATGAAGCGTTCCAGTCCAAGGAACAGACCCACCGCCAGCGCAAGAACGGCGACAATCGCCATGATGGCCCCTGAGACACGCGATGACGAGCGACGTCCTGCCGCCAACCGCCTCCCGGACCGACCTGCGGCCGCTCCTCCCCGACCGCGACCACCTGTCGGAGGGTCACCATCGGCCCGCACATCCGTCACCACCGGATCATCCCCGGCCCCACCGCGGCCAGCGCCGAACGCCTCACGAATTTTTTTACGGACAATCTCCCAGAAATCTTCTCTCTTCATATCTCCAGCGTATCGACCACCCATGAATTCGCTTGCCGGCGTAGAGCGCATGGATGGAAGCATATGGGAACATCGCGCAATCTCTGTTCCCATCGCTATAGCATGGTGTTCATGTCGGGAAGAGGGCATCATCAATCGGTGAATCATGCTTGCCGCGGGCTCGGCCGCGCTTTGGCGCCCACCATCACCGCCATCGCCGTCCTGCTGGTGATATCGGTTCTGTCCATCGCGTGGGCCGCGGGACTGCGACCATCGCATCAGGAGCATACGGCGGCTTCGACGTCCATGCCGACGGCGTCACGGACGACAAGCCCTGTTCTCGACCACCGCACGCTCAACAGAACATCGGCACCGGCCATATCCACGCCATCCGCGACACCATCCTCCACGCCCACGTCCACCTCGACGTCACAGTCAAGCGCGACGACAACCCTAACCAAAGCGCAGGCCAGAAGCAAGGCCGTCGCCGCTGTGAACGGAATGAGTATGGAGGAGCGTGCGGGCCAGCTGGTCATGGCCACGCTCACCGTGGGATCGTCACCGAGCACCATCCGCCAGCTGATCTCCGACAGGCATATGGGATCCGTTCTGCTGATAGGCAACTGGACGATTGGAACCGCAGGAATGCGCGCAGTGACGGATGCCTTGCAGTCCTACGCTCCCTCGGGGAACTCTCTTCTCATCACCACCGACGAGGAAGGCGGGAGCGTCCAGCATCTCAAAGGAGATGGCTTCGACTCCATCCCGTCGCAGGTGGCCCAGGGAGGGATGACGCAAACCGCGCTTCGATCCTCGTGGGCACGATGGGGCTCCCAGCTCGCGGCCGCGGGAGTCAATGTGGACCTCGCCCCTGTGGTCGACACCGTCACGGTCTTGCGCTCATCCAATGACGCCATCGGAGCATTGAACAGGGATTTCGGACTTGACGCATCAGGGAACGGGCTTCATGCCGCCGCCGCCATCCGCGGACTGCGGCACGCCGGCGTGCGCAGTGCCATCAAGCATTTCCCTGGCTTGGGCGGGGTCCAGGGAAACACCGACTTCACAGCCTCAGGCGTCAAAGATACGTCCACAACCGCCGACGGTCCCGAGATTGGAGCATTCTCCACCGCGCTTTCGGCGGACCCCGGAATGGTGATGATGTACCTGGCCACCTACAGCAAACTGGATGGCTCGTCCCCCGCGGCGTTCTCCTCCACCATCGTCGACGGACTCCTCCGCTCCACGCTGGGATTCGATGGGGTGGTCACGTCCGACTCGCTTTCGGCGACCGCTGTGAGCGGCGTTCCGGTGGACCAACTTGGCGTGAGATTGATCGAGGCGGGGGGCGATCTGGCGTGCATGGGATCGCCGTCCTACAACGAGCCGGTTCTCAACGGGATAATCGCCAAAGCGCGTGCCGATTCCACGTTCGCGGCCCGCGTGAAGCAATCCGCGGTGCGGGTTATGACACTCAAGTATCTGATGGGTTTGGCGCGGTAGAAAAGACGGACTGCGCAAAAGACGCACTGCGCTGATGGATGTCAGTCGTCCTTGGACACCACTCCTGTGGCCCGTCCGATGGCCTTCAGTCCGTGGTACATGACCAGCACCACGATGGTTCCGATGGCGATGCCGTTGAATTTGACGCCGGAGAAGGCGAAGGTGAAGTCGGCTATGCCGATGATCATCACCACGGCGGCGGTCATGATGTTGACAGGCTTGTCGAAGTCCACCTTGTTGTCCACCCAGATCCGCACACCGATCATGCCGATCATGCCGTAAAGCAGCGTGGTCACCCCGCCAAGGACGCCCGCGGGAATCGTGTTGACGATGGCGCCGAACTTCGGACAGAGGCTGAGAATCAGCGCGAATCCGGCCGCGCACCAATAAGCGGCCGTCGAATACACTTTGGTGGAGGCCATCACCCCGATGTTCTCGCCGTACGTCGTGGTTCCCGATCCGCCTCCGAATCCGGCGATTGCCGTGCCGATGCCGTCTGCCATCAACGCGGTGCCGATCTGGTCGTCATAGTTGCGCCCGGTCATCTGAGCCACCGACTTGACATGTCCCACGTTCTCCGCGACAAGCACCAGAACGACGGGGATGAACATCGCAAGAACCGAGAAGTCGGGCTGGGGAAGATGGAACGCCGGCAGCCCCACCCACGCGGCCTTGGACACATCGTCGAACGAGACCTGTCTGCGGATGCAGGCATAGACGTATCCGACCAGCACGCCGAGAAGTATGTTCAACCGTCCCAGAAGCCCACGGAAAAGCACCGCGATGAGAAGCACGGCCACCAAGGTGACGATGGCCGTGTCAGGAGCCGCCTTGAAGTTCGTCCACACGGTAGGGGCGAGGTTGAATCCAATGATGCCGACGATAGCGCCGTTGACCACCGGCGGCATGATGATGTCGATCCATTTCGCCCCCGCGTAGTGGACAAGCAATCCCACCAACGCGAGAAGGATGCCGGTGACCATGATGCCGAATCCGGCCACCGCGATTCCCTTGTTGGCCGTCGTCACGGCGAGAATAGGGGCTATAAAACCAAAAGAGCTTCCCAGATAACTGGGAAGCTTGTTCTTGTTGATGAGAAGGAACAATGCCGTCGACATCGCCGTGAAGAACAATGTCGTGGACGGATCGAAGCCCGTCAGGATGGGAACCAGGAACGTCGCACCGAACATCGCGATCACATGCTGGGCGCCGATTCCCGCCGTGCGCCCCCATGTGAGGCGCTCATCCGGCTCGACCACCTCGCCGGGTCTGAGCGTTTTGCCGTCGCCATGCAGTTTCCACGTGAACAGATCGTTCATCCTCTTCTCCTTTTGCCCGTTCCACGCGAGGGCCATCGCCGTCACGTCGGGGGATATTGTAGCGGCTCCCCTGTCACCATATATGACGACCGGCCACAAAACGGTGGACGGCATGACATCGCACGGCGTGGCACGAAATCACGGTCACCGCGTGTATCCGAGCAGATGGGGGTCGACGGAATGCACCACGTCGACGAGATCGCCATTGGACAGAATCGGACGTTGGAACTCACGCCACGCACCCACATGGACATCCCATTTCCCTGTGGCGGCATCCAGAACCGGCCGCGCCGTGCGCTCCCACCTCAGTCGGCGCGACGTGCGCCCAGTCACCGGATCCATCCGGGAATAGTGCAGACAGGTGCAGTTCGTTATGGTCCAGTCCGGGCTGTCGGCCCGGCGAAGGAACTCCTCGTCCGACAGATCCTCCAAAGTGAGCATCAGGGCCTGCATGAAATCCCCGTGCGAGACGATGACCACGGATTCCGCCTCCGCCCGGCGATTGAGGGAGGTAAGCAGATTGTGCACACGGTTCTCAGCCACATCGGCTATGGATTCCCCTGCCGGCGGCCTCCAGTACAGGGGGTCGGTGCGCTTGAAATTCCAGTTGCGCCCATAGTTGGTGCGAAACTCCTGCTGGGTGATTGTGCTGATCTCCCCCCAAGACCGTTCTCGCAACACCCGCGTCTCCTCCCAGCGCGCCTTGGAAAGGGCCATCGTCGCGGCAGTCTCGCGGGTACGGACGTATGGAGACACGAGATAGCGGTCGAAAAGCTGCTGCTGCGCGACAAGCCACCTCCCGATGCAGTCCGCCTGCTTGCGCCCCGTCGCCGTCAGTCTCCATGAGCGGTCGGGAACGGTGACGTTGTCCTGGGTGAACAGGGAGTCGTCTCCCCTCTCACCCGCCTTGACGATGACGTTCGCCTCCGACTCACCATGCCTGATGACGTACATATTGAGCGGCATGCCCATGAACCGTCCCCTTTCACACATCTCATGACGACCACGCGCGTCATCATCCCTCCACGGAACCATGACCACCATCGACCATGGCCGCCGCCTCAGCACGCTGACGACACCGACGCTAGCATGACAGCTTCTCATGCGCGGCAGCGCACGCAGCGCGATTGACGACCTCTATGCTTGCGAGTAAGACGTGCAACGGAAGAGCGCCAAACGGACAAGGCGCACATGCATCGAGACCGCACCACGGTGTGACACAAGATGAGGAGAGACTCACATGACAGATCCGACTATCGATTCCGAAGGCGCGCCATCGACCACCGGACCTGCGACGCACGAATCCAGCGAGCCGACATCACACGAGGCGTCGCAGCCATCGACTTTCCAAGCGCCATCCTCCTCGGAGCCGGGTGGCGACGACCAGACGCGAAGCCGCCGCCACCATCCCATGGTCATCGTGATTGTGTCCATCGTCGTCATCGCGGCGCTGATCGTCGCCGGAGCGCTGCTCATTCCACGCCTGCGCGATCTGCGCGCGGACGCCAATGTCCAAGGGACCTATACGGTTCGTATGGCCGACAGCAACACCGCGCTGGCCCGGGCCGTGCTGTCCAAGGGATCGATAGTCATCGACTTCCCCGGACACGAGGGGAAGATCAGCGCCACATTGAGCAAAACCACGGGTTCCGACGATGGTGTGTCCTTCATCGCGTCGGACATCACGCTTACCGGCGACACGGCCTCGAATCTTCTGGACACCATGCCCACGGTGGGGATATCGGCATCGCAGCTCAAAGTGATTCTGGGATCGACGCAGCCGACCATCACCCTGCCGAAGACGCGGAAGAAGGGATCTCCCGTGGGAACGTGGAAGATATCCCTTTCCGTTCTCGGAGTGGAGGTCTCGGCGTCCGCCACCTTCCATGAGGACAAGACCCTCACGACCACAGAGACCTATCCCGGCAACAAAAAGAGCTACTCCATGACATGGTCGAGCCCCTCCCCCGGAACCGTGGTCATCACCGGAAAGAACGGCAAGACCATCGAGACCATAACCATCCCGCACCAGTAGGCGCGCTAGTCAACAAGACGCAACCAGGGGGACGTTCCCATTATGAGGAACGTCCCCCTGACTCGTATGCACGCCGTATCGCGCCGCCACGAATCGCTCAGCCCTCGATGGCTATGCGCTTGCGATCCTCGACCTGAGCCTTTGGCGCCACTTTGGCCACGCTGAGCGACAAAGTGCCGTCCTTGTAAGACGCCGTGACATCGGAATCCTTCACATCGTCGCCGACATAGAAGCTACGGCTGCACGAGCCGACATAGCGCTCACGACGCAGCCACTTTCCATCCTTGTCCTTGTCGTCATGGTTCTCGTCCTTGTGTGCGGTCACGCTCAGATAACCGTCATGCAGCTCCACGGCGATGTCGTCCTTGTTGAAACCGGGCATATCGATGGCGACCTCATACGACTTGTCCGTCTCACGGACATCGGTGCTCATCATGCTCGTCGGGGACACCGACTCGGCGGCTGCGGCGTTGCGCAGACCCGAGAAGAACGGATCATCGAACAGATCCGCGAACATCGTGTCATTCATCACAGCGGGAAACATAGCCATCATGCACACTCCTTGACAATCATGGGACGCCGTCACGCGCGCCCGTCTGACGCGCGCCGCCCGTCGGGCCCTCCCCCGGACCCTCCGTGCGTCCCCTCACTGGGAGCAACAGAATGGGTCCGCTGATGTTCCTGCGTTTTACTGTGGGTGAAAGCGCGGATGACGTCCCTCGCCGCCCACCATACCGCGGGTCATGCCACCTCCATGTGGGTCATGCCACATCCATGGGAGTTCCCGACGTGATCCGGATCAGCTCCTCGAACGTCGTGGGGAAAAGCGCGTGCGGATGGCCCGCATCCGCCCAGATCGTCGGATACTCGGCCAAAGCGGTGTCGACTATCGTCTCGATGTGGTCGGGATGGCCCACAGGCGCCACACCCCCGATGACCTGGCCCGTCGTCATCATCACGAAGTCGGGGTCGGCACGATGAAGACGCCCACGGCCCAATTGGACCTGCACCTTCCTCACATCCACATGATGCGCCCCGGAGGTCATAATCAACAACGGACGCCCATCGCACCGGAAGATCAGACTGTTGGCGACGGCACCCACCTCGCATCCGCACGCGGCGGCGGCTTCGGCGGCGGTTCGCGCGGACTCATGCAGCGCCACAACCCTACCGGCGACCCTCTTATCGCGCAGAATGGCGCGAACGTTGCGCACTCGTGGATTGTCAAGGATTCTGCGCTGTTCCTCGGTTAGTTCACCCACCTCGTCCTCTCCCTTATCTCCAAGCATAACCATCGTCCTTCCCGCCACTGTGAGTGGGATACAGCGACGACTTTTGCCGGTGTTCCCTGACGGACACCTCCGTCCGTCCCATGCCGACGCGATCGTACGCGGGAGGGGTTACCGCGAGATGACGTTCCGATGACCGGATGCACTCCCACGTGTGAAATCTCACCGGCTCAGACGGATTCCCAGACCTCACGCCACTTCTCGGCAAGGGAGTTTACCGTCTCATGGGCGTTGAGTCCGCTGGGCTGGGGCAGGACCCACAACGCCGTATCCTTCGGCCAGTCCGGCATATCGGAAATGTCCTGAATTCCCAGCTTCGCCTTGGGTCTGTGGAAGGCCACCCGGAACGCCGTTATCCCCACCACGACGACGGCCCGCGGATGCAGACGGCATGCCAGCGCGAGAGTCCGTCGCGCGCCTGCCCTCAGCTCATCGCGGTCCAACTCGTCGGCACGCGCGGTCGGACGCGACACCAGATTGGTCATGGCGAGACCTCGACGGACAAGACCATCCGCCTGCTCCTGACTCAATCCTCGGGTCACGTCAAGAAGCTCATCGGTGATTCCGGCTCTGTGCAGCGACGGCCAGAAACGATTCCCCGGATGCGCGAAAGGGGCGTTCACCGCCGCCGTCCACAGACCAGGGTTAACGCCGACGATGAGGAGACGGATCGCAGACACATCGGCAGGCATCACATCATCCACGCCGACAGTCCCGTCACCGCCCACCCGATGCACGCCATCGTGCGAATCCGCGCGAAGAGCGTCGAGGTCGGCCTTCGTGGGGCGCCGGCCGCCACACGGCGAGGGACGACGCGGACGGGCACGCGTCATCACACGTTGAACCTAAACTCCACGATGTCGCCGTCCTGCATGACGTAGTCGCGCCCCTCAAGACGCAGCCGTCCCTGCTCCTTGATCGCCGCCATCGACCCCTTCGCCTCTACGAAGTCGTCATACGACACGACCTCCGCCTTGATGAAGCCCTTCTCGAAATCCGTATGGATCACACCGGCCGCCTGAGGAGCCGTCCAGCCCTGATGGATCTGCCAGGCGCGCACCTCCTTGACACCTGCGGTGAGGAAGGTCTGCAGGCCAAGCACGTCGAATCCCACACGGGCCAACTGGTCCAGACCGGACTCCTCAAGCCCCGCGTCCTGCAGCATCTCACGCGCGTCGGTCTCGTCCAGATCGGTGAGGTCCGATTCGAACTGCGCGTTGAGGAAGATGGCGGGAGCGGGGGCGACGGACTCTCTCAGGCGCGCCTTGAGACCATCGTCCGTAAGCTGCGAGTCGTCGACGTTAAAGACGTAAATGAACGGTTTGGCGGTCATGAGGTGCAGATCGGCCAGCTCGGCCTTGTCGATTTTCCCCTCGGATGCGGCGTGGTCGATCGTCTCGCCGGATTCCAGAATCGTTTTGGCCTTGCCGACGGCATCCAGATAGTCGGCCTTGATCTTTCCGCCGCGAAGATCCTTCTCCAATTTGGGAAGCGTGCCCTCGATCGTCTGCAGATCGGCGAGAATGAGTTCCGTATTGATGGTGTCCACATCGTCGGCCGGGTCCACCCGTCCGTTGACATGCACGATGTCGTCGTCGTCGAAGGCCCTCACGACCTCGCATATGGCGTCGGCCTCGCGGATGTTGGCAAGGAACTTGTTTCCCAGACCCTCCCCCTGCGACGCGCCCTTCACGATTCCCGCGATGTCGACGAAGGTGACGGTGGCCGGGACGATCTTCTCCGTGTGGACGAGCTTGGCGAGTACGGGAAGCCTGTTGTCGGGAAGCGGGACAACACCCGTGTTCGGCTCGATGGTGGCGAACGGGTAGTTCTCTGCGAGAACGCTGTTTCTGGTCAATGCGTTGAACATGGTGGACTTGCCGACATTGGGCAGCCCGACGATTCCGATGGTGAGGGACATGCCCTCCAGTCTACGGCCGACCGGGACGAGACGACCCGCGCACGTCATCCATCGGGGCCATGTCCCGCACTATGTCGACTATTCTGGCCACGCCTAGGTCGAATTCCTCCGGAGTCGCATACGCGAAGGACATCCTCAGACTGCGCGTGGACCGGTAGTCGTACAGGTCACCGGGATTGAGCAGCACCCCGGCGTCGGCGGCACGATGGAAGAGCTCGGTCATGTCGATCTGCCGGTTGAGCGTCATCCAGATGTAGAACCCGCCATGGGGAAGATTCCATGTCGCGAGGCTTCGGCACCGCCGTCTAAGGACCTCCAATGCCGCCATCCTGCGCCGATGCAGCTCACGCGTCAGGACATCCAGCCATCGGTCGTAGGACCCGTCGCTCAGAAGCTCAGCCAGGAGCCACTGCGACACCGCGCTCGCCCCGTAGTCCATCTGCATTTTGACGTCACCCAGCCTTGCGACGATCGCCTCGGGCGCCACGACCCACCCCACGCGCAGGCCCGGTGCCAGGGACTTCGACGCCGTGCCCACGTAGATCACGCTGTCGGTGCGGTCCAGGGATTTGAGGGAGCGCGGACGGGGCCCGTCGCACAGGTCCTCGTAGGCCGCGTCCTCGATGATCGGCAGCCGATACCGCGAGCACAGATCCATGAGGTCGGTTCTGCGTCGCTCGGTCATGGTCACGCCGGTGGGATTGTGGTTGGTGGGGATCGTATATAGGATCGACGGCCTGTCATGTGACGACATGGCGCGGTCAAGCGCCCTCACGTCGAGACCATCGGCGTTCATCTCGATCCCCCGAAGCGTCATGCCGGCCGAGGGAAACACCTGCAGCGATTTGACGTACGACGGCTCCTCCGTATACACGAACGACCCCGGCTTGAGCAGACACACGGATATCAGCTGCAGCGCCTGCAACGCCCCCGATGTGATGAGCATGCGCGACGGCGTGGCGTCAATCCCGGCATCGACCAGTCTCGCGCTCAACACCTCACGAAGCCACATCAGTCCCCGTGGTTCGGGATAGCCCAACGAGGGAATTCGTTCCATCATGGCCGCCGTGGCCGCGCTCCACATGTCTCGGGGGAACATGCGCGGATCAGGCTCCCCCGTGCCCAGACGAATCATTCCGGAATCAAATTCCAGACTATTGATGCGCTGGATGACGGAGCTGTTGGCTCGGAAGGAGCCGGAGGAGACATATCCCGTCCAATCCAACGACCGTGGCGGAAGAGTGGACCAGGTGTTCCCGACGACGGTGGTTCCTCCCCCTCGTCGTCCGTCCACGATCCCCAGAGCCGCGAGCTCCTTCATCGCCTCACCTATGGTGCTGCGATTGAGATGGAAACGGCTCGCCATATCCCGCTGCGAGGGGAGCGTCGTCCCCAAGCCCCACCGCCCCTGCGCGACGCGCTCACGCACCATGTCCACAACCTGTTCGGACAACGGCACCCGGGACGATCTGTCGGGCATCCAGGACATCCAATCCTCATCGGCCGGTTCATCGAATCGTGACATCATCACCTCCCCACACTCGCGGCTCGCCAACAACTTCAACCGTTCCCATCCCATCGCCGAAAAGCGCCGCCGTCCAATCCCTTCCGCGGACCCGGCGGCATCACCTCTTATCCCATCTTGGGTGGGTGACGCATGCTTTTGGCTGGATGCGGATCGCGTCACCTCTCATAGAATCTTCTCTCAGAGAGTACAGCAGATGTCACGCAGTCGGCTTTTTCCGCGGTTCCCCTCAATAGAGTGCACGCGTCGGAGGGCGAAATTTGGCTGGTTTGACTTTGATGGATGGCTGGTCATACGGACAAGGAACAGGCATAAGGAACAGATATGGACCCGATCATCATTCTTCCGCTCGCCCAAGGGCTGGGCATGGGTCTGGCGTATGTTGCGCCAATCGGTGTGGAGAACATGTATCTCGCCAATTCCGCTCTTCGGCAGTCGCGTCGCAGAGCCGTTGTGGCGATGGTCATCGTTCTGCTTTTCGACCTGTCGCTTTCCGCGTCGGCCTTCTGGGGAATGGGCGTGATTCTCGAACGGCACAATGGATTGGATGCGGCCGTCAGACTTCTCGGAGGCCTTCTGGTGATCGGCATGGGCGCGGCGCTGGCATTCAGCAGCCTCCGCTCGTCACGGGACACTGTCTCCCGTCGTCATGTGCATGACGAAGCCCGCACCTCAAGGGGTGCCGCAACCACGGCACAACCCCGACCGCGGTTACTTGGATCCGCCGGCCGGTCATGGTCGATGCTCTCATCCGCATGGGCGATACGCCATCCCCGCGTCTCATGGATGGCGTCCACCATCGCGACGGCATTCGCCATCACCTGGTGCAATCCGCAGGCCATCATCGATGGAACCCTCATGCTCGGCGCCTTCCGCTCGACGTTGTCCGCATCGCAGGCCCCGGTTTTCCTTCTGGGCATCATGCTGGCGTCATGCCTGTGGTTCAGCCTTCTGACCCTATCCATGATGCTTGTGGGCGACCATATCAACGGCACCGTCACCACCATCCTCAACACCGCATGCGCCGTGGTAATGATGGCCTATGGTCTTCATCTGATCGTCCAATTCCTTCAGATGATGACCCTCAGATGATGCCGCTGCGAGTGGTCCTGCGCTCATACTGAGTCTCACTATGAGCGAATCTGCATTATAAAAAGTAAGTGGTCAGGCACCCACCCATCCCCGGGAACACCTCAGCCGTGGATGGCTTCGACGGCCGCTATCACCGCGCCGCGGAATCCCGCCTTTTCCAACGCCGACACGCCACGGATGGTCGTCCCTCCGGGAGAGCATACGGCATCCTTCATGGCGCCGGGGTGCTGCCCCGTGGCGATCTGCAAGGCTCCCGTTCCTTCCATCATCTTCGAGGCCAGACGGTAGGAGGTCGCCCGGGACAGGCCGAACTCGACGCCTCCATCGGCCAACGCCTCCAGGAACATCTCGGCGAACGCCGGAGCACAGCCACCAAGAATCGTCGCGACCCCCAGATGGTCCGAGTCCACGCGCTCAATCAATGCCACGGGAGAGAACAGCCGCTCGAAAAGTTCGGATTGCTCAGCGCTCAGCGTGTTCGCGGTCTCGGCGATAAGCACACCCTGCCCGACCGCTATCGGAGTGTTGGGAATGGCGCATTGCACATGTGCCCGGGGCTCCAGAACCCCGCGGTAGCTCTCCAGACTCCATCCACCGACTATGGACACGACCATGCGCCGTGGATCCGACAGCTCCCCCGTCGCCCCATCCAGCGCCTCACGAACCATCCCCGGCTTGACGGCAACGACCACAACATCGGCGGCCGCCACCACCTCCTCGGCGCTTTTCATAGCCCTTGCGCCGATTCGAGCGGTCGATTCACGCAACTTGTCAAGATGCGCGGCGCACGCGACTATTCGGCCCCCATCCACGACACCCTGATCGACGAGCCCCTGGGCCACCGCCTGGGCCATGTTCCCGTATCCGATGAAACCAATGGTGATGTCCTCTGCCATGGAATCCGACCTTTCCTCGACGATATGCGCTGTCCGCACGGCCTTTCCCATCGTAGACCAGCCGTGGGCCATCCATCGGCCTATACGATCGCCGCCAGATCCCCCCGATTCAACGCCTCGCCATACAAGTGGGAGAACACGCTCGTCCCATGCACACCGTCATGTTCGAACTCGTTCGTCGCCCAGTAATGCGAGCGCCCCACGCGCGACAGGGTGTCGAGCTGCAGATCGCTCGGCACATACATGTCATCCACGTACACGGCCGCCTGCAGTGGTACCTCGTTGGCCCGAAGCCGGTCGACGTCGTACAGCCTTCCAAAGGACGTGTCTTCCATCAGCTTGTCCACCGCAGCGGCGAACGGGCGAAGAGCAGACTCCTGCTCGAACATCCACGGGAACACGGCCTCGCCCGTGAACATCAAGGGACGGTTGTCCGCCGAGAAGACAGGCATGGACGCGCGCACCCGGTGGGCCGCCCACCGCAGGGGATGATCCAACTCCCCATCCGCATAGATGAACTCCTGAAGCGGCCAGTATAACGGACGCGACGACGTGGCCCGCATCACACCGTCAAGGAACTCATCGGACAGATCGCCATCGGGCCTCGGCTCACCGGAACCGTCGACGAACGCCTCGTCCATCAGCCAGTGCAACCGTTCGAAGCTTGGTTTCATCCCAAAGTCCGATCCCAACGTCTGCAATCGCTCCACCGTGAGTCCATCCCCGTTGGGAAGAAGCACACCACCGTCCGACAGACGGTCCGCGACCGCGGCGACACGGTCGACGTCCTGCGGATAGCGTTCGTAATACTGATTCGTCTTCGCCACCATCCGCGGGAACGTATGACGATACAGGTCCTCGGCATCGGATGGGACGTGAGGAATCCCCCCGGTGGTGAAGCATGCGGCCAGCCCCTCCGGGAAGAGGGACAGATAGCTCAGCGTGAGGAACCCTCCATAGCTCTGGCCCAACGAGACCCATTGGCGTCCATCGAACTCGGTCAGACGCAGATGCTCCACATCGCGAACGATGGAATCGGCCAGAAACCTCTTCAGATACGCAGCCTGTCTGTTAGC
Source organism: uncultured Bifidobacterium sp. (assembly GCF_949292005.1). Taxonomy (GTDB): domain Bacteria; phylum Actinomycetota; class Actinomycetes; order Actinomycetales; family Bifidobacteriaceae; genus Bifidobacterium. The sequence goes on from NZ_CASEXV010000060.1 coordinate 60,498, forward strand.
ACCCTCGACGCGCGCCATGACGTGAGAATCGATACGGCTCGACCTCCCCGTTCCCCGCTGGTCAGGAAGAACGACGCGGAAATGCCGGATGGCCTGGCCGATCCATCCGTCACTGGACGGGGATGTCGGACGCGAGCACGAGCCCCCCGGTCCACCCTGAAGAAACACCAGCAGCGGCAGATCATCGTGGATGCGGTCGGGAGCGCACAACACACGATAGAACAGGCTGATGGACGGTCTGGAAAAGCCCTCGCCCGGAACGTTCCCCCGCCAATCCAGAGGAACCTCGATCGCATGGTCCTCGACATCCAAACCTGGAACACAGTAATGCGCAATACGGGTCATATACGGACACTCCTTCAATCACACACCTCAACGCACGCGGACACGCAAGAACGCACCGGACAGGTCGCGGACAAGCTTCCCGCATCCCCCATGACACAGTTCAGTCGCGACATACGGACATGGCACGCGGCAGTCCGTTGACGTCTGGCGCTAGCCTAGGCTCATGGGAAAACCAGGACGCCTCACGCGATGGCTGCGGTCTCGCACCATGCTCGTCGACGGCGGAATGGCCGTGGCGGTTCTGCTGCTGTCCCTCGGCATGGGCGCGCAGAGCGACGGCCTTGTCTTCGCCTACTCCTCGACATGGATGGTCATCTGGAACGTGGCGGCCATTGTCCCCGTGGCTTGGCGCCGCAGGAACCCCGACCGCGCGGCGACCGCATACGTGCTCATCATCCTGCTGCAGCTTGTCTTTGGACCGACGCTGGTTCTCACGGATGCTCTGGCGTTGGTGATGGTGTACTCGGTGATCGTCTATGGGAATCCGACGCACACGCGGCGTTTCGTCATCACCGCCTTCGTGATGGGAATTCTCACCGCCCTGGTTATCGCATGGACGAATGCGGCCGGCCCCGCCTGGGCCGTGACCACCAACGCCGACTACGCGGCCACCCAGCAGTGTCCCACGGCATGGAAAGGGTCCTTGGATTCAGGCTGCGCCAACGTCTTCGCACTGGATTTTCTCTGGGGCTGCATCATCATCGAGGCCTGCGTGGTGTCGGCGGTGATCATCGCCTACTGGCAACGGGCCAGAATGCAGATCGCCCGCATGCTTTCCGAGCGCAATGACGCTCTCGCCGCGGGTGAGGAGGAGGGCCGCCGGAACGCCGCCAGCGCGGAACGTGCCCGCATAGCCCGAGACATGCACGACGTGGTCGCCCACACACTGTCCATCATCATCGTCCAGGCCGACGGAGGACGGTACGCCGGAACGCACGACCCCGTCGTGGCACGTGAATCCATGGAGAACATCCGGCGCGAGTCCCGACGTGCCCTGCACGACATGTCCATTCTCTTGGGAGTCTTCGGCGGTTCGCGCGACTGCGACTACACGCATGTGGCAGACGTGATCGAACAGGCCCGACGAGCGGACTCGTCGAACGTGACGATAGGGCGCATCGTCGAGGGCACTCCCGCCGTGGACAGGCTTTCCCCCGCGGCAAGCACCGCGATGTACCGCGTGCTTCAGGAGTCTCTCACCAACGTCCGCAAATACGCCGGTCCGGGCGTGCGCGTGACGATCAGGGAGATCTGGGACGACGCCGGCCTGCGCGTCGACGTTATCGACGACGGCCGTGGCACGCGATCCTCACAGGACGGGCACAAACCCGGATACGGCCTGTTGGGCATGCGCGAGCGCATAGAGTTGGTGAACGGGACGGTCGACGCAGGCCCTCGCGCCACGGGCGGATTCGAGGTGAACGCCTTCGTTCCCTATTCGATTCCCCTCGCGGAGATACGGTCCACCTCCACCGACGACATCGCACCCAACAATCATCAGGAGTTCGGCGCCACACGGGTGCTTTTCCCGATCCTCCACCCTCGTGCGGCGGTAGACACCGTGCTGCGCGCCATCGGATCGGCCAAATGCTCCTTTGGGGCACACCGCTTGCCAACCATGGACGATGGTTCCCCCATCCCTCCGGAGGAACGCCCGAACACTGTTGAAAGACTGTCCCAATGGACCCAGCGCCACTACTGGCTGGTGGACATCGTCGTGTGCTGTCTGGGCATCACGCTGTTCAGCTTCTTCTCGCCCTCCGGATACACGCTGATGGGATCGGGATACTCCGCCGAAAACGGCCTGATCAGCGGAAACACTGTGGACAGGCTGATGATGGTCGCGATCCTCCTTCCCTTCTGCATCCGTCGCCGATTTCCGGAGACAAGCGCCGCGCTGGTCGCCGCCATCTGCTCCATCCAGTTGATCGCCTGTCCCGATATCCTGGTCTTCCACGCCCTCGCTCTGGTGTCTCTGTATTCGGCGAACCTCTATGGGCGCGACGGCGTCTGGCGATGGACATCACTGGCATCCGCCGTGAACGCCGCCCTCTTCGCGATAAAGGTGACGGCGGCGTCCTCGGGTTTCGCGACGATTCTCGATCTTCTGATTCTCAACCGCGACTCCCTGTCCGCCTTAGAAAGCGTCACGAACATAATCGCCAACCTCATCATGTCGTTCATCACGGTGATGATGGTTTGTCTCGCGACCATCGCTCTCGCCCAATGGTCCCATTCCAGCGGCACGAACGCATTGGTCCTCCGCACGCGTCAGGAGGCGCTGGAAGCCGAACAGCACGAACAGAAGATATTGGCCGCCAACATCGAACGCGAGCGCATCGGATCGTCCATCCGGTCGCAGATCCGAGACGCTCTGACAGGGGTGTCGGATCAGGCGGATCAGGGAATAGCCATGCTGGACGAGGCCCGGCTGTCGGGCAGGGAGCCCGATCCGGAAATCGTCGCCCGATCCTTCGCCGCGATCGGAGGGAAAGGCCGTGCGGCGCTCACGCAGATGCGCCAGCTTCTGGGGGTGCTGCGGGACACGAACGTCACAGCGACGCGCGAATCCACTGAAAAGGCCGGGTCGAGCCCCGATGACGGGTTGAGGCTCTCTCCCGTGGCTCCGCTTGACGACCAGCTCAGATACGGGTCATGACCCCGCTGCGCAGCCGCGTGTCCGGAATCTCTTTGGCATCCGAGCCATACGGCCTCTCAACCATATGCGCTCCCGCTGCGGCACAACCCCTGGCCACCGTGCGACCTCCCGCCACGAAGCCTCACTCGCGGTGCGACTCCCACTGCGGTGCAACCCCTCCACTACAGTGGTACGCATGAGCGAGGAACGTATCCGCGTGGTCATCGCGGACGATCAGGAACTTGTCCGCGCCGGCTTCACCATGGTCATCAACTCCCAACCGGATATGACGGTGGTGGGTCAGGCTCGTGACGGGGCCGAGGCTGTGAGACTGTGCCAACGGCTGCGTCCCGATGTGGTCCTTATGGACGTGCGGATGCCCGGAATGGACGGGATCGAAGCCACCCGGCTGATTACCTCCGGCGAGGACGAGGATTCCGGCGATCCACGGCCCACATCCCCCACGTGCACCCGCGTTATCATCCTGACCACTTTCGACCTTGACGAGTACGTCATGTCGGCCATCAACTCCGGCGCATCCGGATTCCTGCTCAAGGACACCGAACCAGAGATGCTGCTCACGTCCATCCGCACGGTGGACCACGGGAACGCCATCATCGCGCCAAGCGCCACAAAGCGTCTCATCGAGAAGATGGTTAAGGACGGATACTCGCCGCGCGCCTCGGCGTCATCCGCCAGGCCCGGAGCCGTCCCCCCGAACACCGGCTACACGGATCCCGAGCTTGACGACCTCACTGAACGGGAGCGCGAGGTGCTGATAGAGATAGCCCACGGTCTCTCGAATCAGGAGATCGCCGACAAGCTTTTCATCAGTCTTCCCACGGTCAAAACGCATGTCGCGCATATCCTCGCCAAGATCCACGCGCGCGACCGTGTTCAGGCAGTGGTCTTCGCATACGACAATGCGCTGGTCACCCCCTAACTGTTGACGCCATGAGTCGCCGATTCTGATTCTCCTGCGGTTCCCACCCTCGCAGTTCCGTAGTGACGCGATCCTTGGAGGCGCGACAATCGGCGCCCGCGTCCACCAACCCCGGCAATCGAGGTTTCGGATGCGGGCGCCGATTGTTATCCGCCTGCGAACAGAGCTTGACCCGGCCTATGCCTCGGCCAGAGCTCTCACGGGCGGCGTGGACACGGCTCTATGCGCGGGAATCACGCTGGCAAGCACCGCGGCCAGCGCGGCGACCAGCAGAACCGTTCCCGTCATTGCCCAATTGACCGACAGAACAGGCGTCGCCAGTGAGGCAAGGACGATGTACGTCCCCAGCCATCCGAACACCATGCCGAGAAGGATTCCCGCGATACCGGAGACCAGGGCGATCACCAGGGCCTCCATTGCCAGGGAGCGTCTCAGCTGACCGCGCGTCATGCCGATGGCCCTCAACGTGGCCGACTCGCGGGTTCTTTCGATCACGGAAAGGCTCAGCGTGTTGGCGACTCCGATCAGAGCGATGATCACGGCCACCGCCAGCAGACCCACCAGAATCGCCATCATCGAGTTGATCGTCGACTCCCACTGCTGCCGTTCCGCAACGGGACCCGTGACGCTCACTCCCGACTCCGATCCCAGGGCCTTCTGGACGTTCTCCAGAGTGGCCGACAGGGAATCCTCGGATTTGTTGATCTTCATGAGAAGCAAGTTCCCGGTTTTCGTCAATGTCCCGTTGTCGAACAGAGACGAATCCACGAATACCACCGCAGGATAGCTCGATGACACCTGCCGGTAATCAACCTGCTGAGTGGCGAGTTTGATGGATGTGGACGACCCGTCGGCGGTCACCGGCATGATCTTCGGGAAGGACAGCTCCTTGCCGGTGAATGTCGAATACCTCGGGACAAGAGACATTCCTTCGGAGATGGTGTTGCCCGTCAGATTCGTGCGCATCACCGTCGACAGGGTGCTGACATCTTTCACCCCGACCAGAAGTACCTGGAGCGACCCGTCCGATCCCGAATCCTTCATGGATGGGATGGTCGCCGAGGCGGTGGGAGCCAGAACGCTTGTCTTAACCCCACTAACCTTGTCAACCTTGGTCTTCGCGCTCTCGCTGATGTTGTTCCCCTCGGCTATGACATCCACACTGTATCCGGCGTCGAGTCGCTCGGCCATGGTGGCCTTCGCGCTCTGAGCTCCGGTGGCGATGCACGACACGAGGGTGACGCCGATGAGCAGCGCCGTTCCGGTGGCCGCCACACGACGGGGGTTGCGACGGATGTTCGCCGCGGCGATCGTGCCGGATGGTCCGAAGGCCGACGCGATCCACCCGCCCAACCGCATGGCGCGGGGCATCCATACGACGGCGAGGACCGCGACGCCGAGGAACACGAACGCGCACCCCGCAACCGCCGACAGCAGCGCCACGCTATACATGTTGTCGGCGAGCGCCGATCCTCCGTTAAGCGACCGCCATACACTCCAGAATCCCCAGAGAGCGAGGGCTAGTCCAACCACCAGAACAAGCATGCCGATGATCTTGCGAGCTCTGCCGGAACGACGTGTCTCCGTCAGTTCGATCGGCCGCAACGCCTCCAGGGGAGTCACCGACGTGGCAGAACGGGCGGATCCGATGGATGCGAGCACGGTCATGATCACGCCGAAGAGCATCGGAACGATGACGGCGGATGCGGACAACACCAACCGCGCGGTCAGTCCCATGGATGTCAATGCCCCGGTTCCGCACACGATGGCCATGATGCCGATCCCAGCTCCGGTTCCTATAAGCGAGGCGATGAATCCCAGCATGAAGGCCTCGATGAGAACCGAGCGGTACAGCTGTCCCTTGGTCGCGCCGATGGTCCGAAGAAGCGCCAGAGTGCGACGCCGCTGCGCGACAAGAACCTGGAAGGTGTTGGCTATCACAAGCGCGGCCACCACCATGGCCAGCACGCCGAAGCACATGAGGAACATCGTGACGACGTTCACGCCCGAGGAGCTCAACGAGTCCACGGCCTTGTCCGCGGCCGCCTGCCGTGTGGTGACAGTTGTGTCCGAAGGCAGAACCTTCTTCATGGAGGCGACGGCAGAAGTGGCCTTCGATGAATCAACAGTCAGATAGACGCTGGAGGCGGATACGTCATCCATTCCGGATACGCCTTCGATGGCGGCGAGAAGGTTATCCGACGCCACGGAGGCCCCCCCATAGTATGAGTAGGCACCGGCGGTGTCCTTGGTTATCCCCGTGACACGCGCCGATCCCGCCGAGTTGCCACCGCTATAGGCCGCCTCGACGGAGACGGTGGATCCGACGGAGACCTTCAGTTGACGCGCGACTGAATCGGGCACGGCGATCTCGTTGTCGCCCGTCGGTTGCCTTCCCGAGATGATGCTCACGGGAAGAAGCGATGACGATGTCGCCGACGACACCATCACGCCCGATACCCCACCCTCGTCGGACGCAAGACGAACCCATTCGGTGACGTCAGCACGGACCCCGGTCACGCCGTCGATGGCGGACAGCTCATCGAGTTTAAGCGACGATACCGTGGTATCGTCCGATCCGCCCAGCGTCGCCACATAATCCGCGTTGCCGAACTGCGCGGTCATCTGCGTGCGCAGCGAGTCGTTCATGGTGTTTCCGAAAAGCAGCGTGCACGCTATGAACGCCGTTCCGATGACGATGGCGATGCCCGCGGGGATAAGCATCCGCGAACTGCGCGCCATAAGCTTGCGAGTTATTGACCACATGATGTGCCTTTCCGTTCCCCGATGTCCCTCAACGTCCCGACTGTTCCGAATTGCGCGAGGAAACCGCCAGCGGTGGAACCGGAACATCCATCAGCTGGGCCATCGTCGGCGCGCCGGACATCGCGGCGGTACGGCGGCGCTGGGTGGTGAGCAGCTCGTTCATCCGCTCGGCGCTGGGCGAGGCCTCGTCCGCGACGATGCGGCCATCGGCGAAGACTATCGCCCTGTCCGCGTAGGAGGCGGCGACCGCGTCATGGGTGACCATGATGATCGTCTGTCCCAGATCACGTACCGAGCGCCGAAGGAATTCAAGGACCTCAGCGCTGGAGGACGAGTCAAGGTTCCCCGTGGGCTCGTCCGCGAACACCACGGCCGGCTTGGAGATCAATGCGCGGGCGATGGCGACGCGCTGCTGCTGTCCGCCGGACATCTCCGAAGGGCGGTGGTCAAGACGGTCGCGAAGCCCTAGGGTGTCGACGAGAAGATCGAACCATTTGCGGTCGGGTCGTCCACCCGCCAGCGTCAGGGGCATGACGATGTTCTGCTCCGCGGTGAACATGGGGAGCAGATTGAAGCTTTGGAAGATGAATCCGATTCGATGGCGGCGAAGAAGGGTGAGCTGCTTGTCGTTCATGGCGGTGATGTCCACGCCGTCCAGGATGATGCGCCCCGATGTGGCGTTGTCCAGACCCGCGAGGGTGTGCATCAGCGTCGATTTGCCCGATCCTGACGGTCCCATAATCGCGGTGAACCTTCCGCGCTCGAACCGCACGTTCACGCCGCGGAGCGCATGGACGACAGTGTCGGCCTCTCCGTAGTCCTTGACCAAATCGATGGCCTCCACCGCCACGGGGCTGTTCTGAGTCTGAGCCGTCATCGGTCTCCCCCTCCATAATCACCTTGCGCCGCGCACCATGCCCGACGATCATCCTCAGATTATGCGAGGGGGACGCGCGACGGCATCATGCGCACGACGGAAATCCCCCCTCGTCCTTAAGGATGAGGGGGGATTGGGCAATGGCTGGCAAGACTACGGTCCACGCCGACACAAGGTTGGCGGTGAGACCTATGGGACGCGCGCAGATGGCGCCCGGACGGACCCCGATTCGTTATTCATGCGCCGACGACGGATAAGCGAACCGGAACCGCGTCCTACTTGGCCAGTCCGGACTCCCTGACGGCCGCGAATCCTGCCTTGAGGTCATCGAGGATATCGTCGATGTTCTCGGTTCCGATCGACAGACGGATGGTTCCGGGATGAATCCCCTGATCCTCGAGCTCCTCTGCCGACTCCTGCGAGTGGGTGGTCGACGCGGGATGGATGACCAGGCTCTTCACGTCCGCCACGTTCGCGAGAAGGCTGAAAAGATGCAGGTTGTTGATGAACACACGGGCCGCGTCCTTGCCTCCCTTGATGTCGAAGGTGAAGATGGATCCAGCTCCATTCGGGAAATAACGCTTGTAGAGATCGTGGTCGCGCCGCCCCTCGATGCTCGGATGCGACACGAACTCGACCTCCGGAACCGTCTGCAGGTATTCAACGACCTTCAGCGCGTTCTCCACATGGCGCTCGACCCTGAGGGACAGCGTCTCCGTGCCCTGAAGCAGGAGGAACGCGGCGAAGGGGCTGATGGTCGCGCCGGTGTCACGCAGAAGAATCGCGCGGATGCGGGTGACGAACGCCGCGGGGCCCAGCGCCTCGAAGAAGTTGAGACCATGGTAGGACGGATCCGGCTCGGTCAGGGTGGGGAACTTTCCCGGAACCTCGGCCCAGTCGAAATGCCCGCCTTCGACGACCACTCCTCCGAGCGTGGATCCATGACCGCCGATGAACTTGGTCGCCGACTCAACGACGACGTCGGCGCCATGCTCGAGTGGCCTGAACAGATACGGGGTCGCGAAGGTGTTGTCAACCACGACTGGCAGATGATGACGGTGCGCGATCTCGGCGATGGCTTCGAAGTCGGGAAGGTCCGCGTTCGGATTGCCGAAGGTCTCGAAATAGACGAGCTTGGTGTTGTCCTGGATGGCGTCCTCGAAGTTCTGCGGAACCTCGGGATCGACGAAGGTGGTGGTGATTCCGTCACGGGGAAGCGTGTGGCGCAGAAGGTTGTAGGTGCCACCGTAGATGTTCTTGGAGGAGACGATGTGGTCGCCCGTCTGCGTGATGTTGCGCACGGCGTACTCCACTGCGGCCGCTCCCGACGCAACGGCGAGTCCGGCGGTTCCGGATTCCAGAGCCGCGATGCGGTCCTCAAAGACGCCCTGGGTGGAATTGGTCAGACGGCCGTAGATGTTGCCGGGGTCGGCCAGTCCGAAGCGCGCCTCGGCATGATCGAAGTCGTGGAACACATAGCTGGTGGTGGCGTAGATCGGAACCGCTCGGGAATCCGTCGCCGGATCGGCCTGCTCCTGTCCGACATGCAGCTGAAGCGTCTCAAAACGATACTTGCGGGAGTTGTCCGCCATGATGGTCTCCTTCGTTGTTTCCGTGGCGCATTGCGCGTCACACCGCTCTAATCGACTACACCCAACCACTGAATCCTTGGTGCTGATTGAGAGAGTAGCGGGAAATTCACCCGCGTTCCACCGCGTTGCTATCGGACTTACCTATAGCACGCTCCCATGCAAGATGTCTCTGTTTATGGCCACGCCGTGGTCATTCGAATCACCGTGGTATTAGAGTCAAAGTCGTTTGATCACACCTTCGCCGTCCCCGGGGATGGGCATGGATGAGCCCTCACCCCACGTGCCACCGCCGGGGCGCCCACTTTGGAAAGGATGTCACAGCAATGTCCAACGACACCTACCTCTATCGCAGAGACCCCCATTACATACCCCGCGTGGCGGCCGTGCACGACATGTGCGGATACGGCAAGTGCTCGCTCACCGCGGCCATACCCATCCTGTCGGCGGCGGGATGCGACGTCTGTCCCGTTCCGACCGCGCTATTCTCCGCGCATACGAAGTACAAGGTCTTCACCTTCCATGACACGACGGACATCCTTTCCGGATACCTTGACGCATGGCGACAGGAGAACGTCGACCTTGACGGCGTGTACAGCGGGTTCCTTGGATCGGCCGACCAGGTGGCGATCATCCAACGTCTCTACCGCGAGTACCCTCACGCGCTGCGGCTCGTGGATCCCGTCATGGGCGATGCAGGGGCCATGTATCCGACGTACACGAAGGAGCTGTGCGATGCGATGTCTGCATTGGCCGACGGGGCGGATGTCCTGATGCCGAATCTCACGGAGGCCAGCATCCTCACCGGACGCGATTATCCGGGACAGAACATTGACGATGACACAGTGACGGAGATCATCGACGCGCTTCTGAATCTGGGGGCGAAAAGCGTCGTGCTCAAGGGCATCGATCGCAACGACGGCAATCTGCGGAACTACGTGGCGACGGCCGAGTCCGGTGGAAAAGGCAAGACCGAGCTCACCCACGAGAAGCTTCCCTATATGATCCACGGCACCGGGGACGCTTTCGCTTCCGCCATGTGCGGCGCCGTGATGGCGGGACGCGGATTGGCGCAGTCCGCCCGACTCGCCGGCGAATTCGTCCGCCATGCCATGGAACACACCCGCGACCAGCCCAATTTCGAGGAGCGTGGAGTGAGCTTCGAACTCGATCTGGGGGATCTCACCGCGCTTGTCCGCTAGACCGCGACTCAAGACGGTATGCGGGTGACCGACGACATGTCGGCCGCGCGCAAGCCTCCGACCACATATCCGCCCCCAGCGCGTCACGCCACTCAAGGCATGGTGTGCTGGGGGCATGCCTTTGCCCAATCATGGAGATTCCACCAATCGTCCCTCATCCCTGCCCATATCCCCGTCACCATCCTCATCTCCACTTCTTCCCGACAATGGACCCGGCCCGGCCAGCGCGATGTCCGACCCCCATCTCAACCGACATGATCTCGGAGTCCTCGGCGAAGCATTCGCCTGCGAGCTTCTTACCAGACACGGGTGGAGAGTTCTGGACAGAAACTGGAGATCACGCTTCGGCGAACTGGACATCATCGCGATGGATTCTTGCGATTATTTGGTGTTCGTCGAGGTGAAAACACGCCGATGCCACAGATTCGGCACCCCTGCTGAGGCGGTGACCGTCCGAAAACGGCGCAATCTACGTCTCGCGGCATCACAATGGCTTGCGAACGGGAACGCTCGTGGAATCCGTCATCGGGGAACACGTTTCGATGTCGTCTCCATCGTCGTGCGCGGCGGCGCCCCGCACGCCACCCATCTGGCGGGAGCGTTCTGATGGCGATCGGAAACGCCCTGTCCGTCGGCCTGATCGGACTCCGGGCCTTCACCATCGATATTCAGGCCTTCGTGTCGCCTGGATTGCCCTATTTCTCCCTCATTGGACTCCCCGATGCCTCCTTGAGCGAGGCACGGGAGCGTGTCAGATCGGCATGCCAGTCGACCGGATTCAGCTGGCCACAAACCAGAGTCACCGTGAACCTTTCCCCCGCATCCCTTCCCAAACGTGGATCCGCGCACGATCTGGCCATAGCCGCGAGCATCCTCGGCTCATGCGGTGAGATCGACCGCGCCCGCGTGTCACGGACCATCGTTCTTGGCGAGGTCAATCTCGACGGCACCATACTTCCCATCGCGGGTCTGCTGCCCATGCTTCTGCATGCGCGGGCGCAGGATGTCGACAGGGTGGTCATTCCACGGGGCAACGAGCCCGAAGCCCATCTCGTTCCCGATCTGGAAACGGTCTGTGTGGAACACATCAGCGAACTCATCGATCTTATGGGAGGGACGGCAAGGCGGCATCCGCGCCCGTCGCCGACCGGATCATCACTCGCGACCCCGGGCGATGTCCCGGCGCACCCGACGTCGATCGGGGACATGAGCGATGTGATCGGGCAGAACCATGCCAAGCGCGCGCTTCTGGTGGCCGCGGCGGGAGGACACCATCTGCTGATGACCGGCCCACCAGGAGCGGGGAAAACCATGCTCGCATCCCGCCTGCCCACCATCATGGCTCCACTTGACGAAAGGCAGCGACTGGAGGTGGCGTCCATACGATCCATCTGCGGCACTCTTCACCACTATGGAGTGAGCGACATTCCACCGTTCGAAGCGCCCCACCACACGTCATCGACCGCGTCGCTGATTGGTGGAGGATCAGGTACCGCCGGTCCGGGAGCCGTGACCAGAGCCCATCACGGCGTGCTTTTCATGGATGAGGCCCCCGAATTCTCCCCCAGGGCGATCCAGTCTCTGAGGGAGCCCTTGGAATCCGGCTCGGTCACGCTGTCCCGCGCCAAATCGTCGACACGGTATCCCGCCCGATTCCAGCTCATCATGTCATCGAACCCCTGCCCCTGCGGATACGACTATGGCAACGGCGAACGCTGTGTGTGCAGGGAACGCGAGAGACTCCGGTATTTCGGTCGTCTATCCGGCCCCATCCTTGACCGGATAGACATACAGATCGACGTGGCTCCGGCCAGCAGACTCACCGCCGAGGACGAACCCCATCGGATGACAAGCGCGCTCATGCGCGACAAGGTCATAGCCGCGCGTCAGGCCGCACAGCGCCGCTACGCCGATCACGGGTGGATCTGCAACGCCCAGGCTTCAGGCGGATGGCTGCGTGAGAACACACCGGCACGAAGCCGCAGACCGTTGGATGACGCCGTGCGGAAGCAGACGCTGAGCCTGCGCGGGGCCGACCGCGCCATGAGGGTCGCATGGACGATTGCGGACCTCGAGGAACGAAACGCCCCCAGCGATCAGGACATTCTGCAGGGTCTCATGCTGCGAACAAGGACACGATGACATGCGCGCAACCCCAAACGCCCATCCTCAGGATCCCGACGATCGGACGATGGCACGAGCCGTTCTGGCGTGGTGCACGGATGGACCCGACGCCCTGATGCAGGCCGCCGTGCACGGAATGGGCGATCCGCGGTCCGCGCTCGATCACATCGAGTCTCTGCGCGATCTTTCGATGACGGACATTCGAAGCAGCAAGCAGGGTCGCCTGAACGTGTTGGACGAGGCATTCCGAGCCGGCGTCGAAGATTGGGGAGGGCGGGTGAACGACGCGGCCGTGCGCGTCTTCCGTCGTTCGCTCGTCCGATGGTCGACCCGTCTGAACGGTCTTCCCGGCGACAACGACGACCGACGTCTTCTTCTCACCGCCAACCGGACCCAATGGATCATCGGACCGGAGCATCCTTCGTGGCCCATACGCATCAACGACCTTTCCGAACGCCGTGATTGGGCGACACCACTGTGCCTGTGGGGACAGGGCGACATCTCAAGTCTGGTCACGTGCGACGAGCCCATCGCGGTCGTCGGATCGCGAGGCTGTGACGACTACGGAAGAAGCGTCGCATCCGATATCGCGCACGAGCTGGCCGCCGCCGGGCACACCGTGATATCGGGAGGTGCGATGGGAACGGATGCCGCCGCGCACTGGGGCGCAATACGCGCATGGAATGATGCATCCCCATCTACTCCGCCTGGACGAACAGTCGCGATATTCGCCGGCGGTCTCGATCGCGCGGGTCCGCAATGCAACCTGCGGCTGTTCCACGCGATCCTCGACCGCCATGGTGCCCTTATCAGCGAACTTGCGCCGGGAACCGTGCCCGTCGCACGCCGCTTCCTGTTGCGCAACCGTCTGATCGCCGGACTATCCTGCGCGGTGGTCGTCGCCCAGGCGAGAATCCGTTCGGGGGCGCTCAACACCGCCGGATGGGCCAACGAGCTGGGACGACGCGTGTACGCCATACCAGGACGCATCGACTCTCCTCGAAATGCGGGATGTCATCAGCTGATCCGCGACTCGCAGGCGATTCTGCTCCATTCGACCACAGATATCGACGATCTTGCTCGTGATGACCACGCATGCGAGAATCCCTCCCCATGCAACGACTCGGTCGGCTACGGCAACGGCATATCGAACGGCATGCGGACATGCGAACGCGACTCAAGAGCCCTGCCGTCCGAGGGATTATGCGAACGCCATCCCTCGGACGATGGCCAGTGGCGTGATCTTCCCGACGGCGACACCGCGATGACCGTGCTCAAGGAGATAAGATCATGCGCACGTGACCACGTCCCGGCCACGATGGACGAAATCGAGCGGCGGCTGAACATGCGAAGGCCATCCGGCGTCACGTCGATGGGCGAACTACTCGCGACGATCTCCCTCATGGAAATCAGAGGAATCGTGGAGGTCCGATCGGGAGCGGTCATCGCCTCCACTGGCTTACGCGCAAATCCACACGCCTTAGAACCCCATCGCCCGGACTCCGCACATCACCTCTTCTAGACACGTCACCTCGTCGAGGGACATCACCTCTTCCAGACGACGCATCGGACGACTCCTCGGCAAGACAGCGGAACACCACTCCCTCGGCACTCAGAAGCGCATACTGACGCTCCGCTCCGCCAAAAGCGAATCCTGGCGCCAAGGAGCCGTCATGGAAGACCACACGATGGCACGGAATGACCCCGGGCTCCGGGTTTCCGTGCAGCACCCGTCCAACGGCCCGCGCCGCACGAGGCCGTCCCGCCAGCTCGGCCACCTGCCCGTACGTCGCCACGCGACCGGATGGTATGTGCCGAACCACCCTGAAAACGGAATCGGCAAAGGACTCATCGCTCATAACCACCAGTATGCCGCGTCGGAGAGTTTCGAATCTTCGTCCGGACGTGTGGGATTATTGAACGTATGAGTGCGAAGGAATTGGAGAACCACTACGACGCCGTGATCGTCGGAGCCGGCGCGGCTGGACTGTCGGCGGCTCTCGGACTTCTGCGATCGCCGGCGATGGCGCGTATGACCGAGCGCGATGGCCACGCGCCCTCCATACTGGTGGTGTCGAAACTCCAGCCCCTCCGCTCCCACACGGGGTCCGCGGAAGGCGGGATTGCCGCAAGCCTGGGGAACGAAGAGCACGACGACTGGTCCTGGCACTACTACGACACGATCAAGGGCGGGGACTGGCTCGGCGACCAGGACGCGATCGCGATTCTTGCCAAGGAGGCGCGGGCGACCGTCATCGGTCTGGAACATGACGGCGTGGCCTTCTCCAGAACAGCGGATGGGCATATCGCCCAACGTCGTTTCGGCGGTCACACCAGTGATTTCGGCAAGGCCCCGGTGCGCCGGGCGGCCTATGCCGCGGACCGCATCGGCCATCAGATCCTCCACTCCCTATGGCAGCAGTGCGTGGCCCAAGGCGTGGATTTCGCCGAGGAATGGTATGTCACCGATCTTGTCCTGTCGAATGATGGAGGCGGAGTCGAAGGCCTCGTGGCGTTCGACATGGCATCGGGGAAGATCCGCCCTATAATCACCGATAATCTTCTTATCGCCACGGGCGGAGCAGGGCGGTTGTTCCACACGACTTCCAACTCATGGGACTTGACGGGAGACGGCATGGCCCTGTCACTCAGCGCCGGCCTGCAGCTTGAGGACATCGAGTTCATGCAGTTCCATCCGACGGGCCTGGCACACACGGGCATACTCCTGTCGGAGGCCGCCCGCGGAGAGGGTGGCGTCCTGAGAAACGCGACGGGCGAGGCTTTCATGTCCGATTACGCGCCAACACAGAAGGATCTCGCGGCGCGCGACGTCGTCAGCCGCGCCATACGGTCCGAGGTGGATGCCGGACGCGGAGTCCCCGACCCCAAGAATCCCAACGGACCACACGACTGCGTCTGGCTGGATATGACAGGAATAGATCCGAACCGCATGCGCACGGCCCTTCCTCAGGTGCTCGACACTATCCGCCACTACGCCCATCTCGATCCCACGCATGACTGGATTCCCGTCAAGCCCACGGCCCACTACACGATGGGAGGAATCCCCATCACGACCGACGGCCGCGTGTACCGGTGGAACGATGGGGAACGCCACGTTATCGACGGTCTTTTCGCGGCGGGCGAATGCTCCTGCGTGGGGGTGCATGGCGCCAATCGGCTGGGTGGAAACTCCCTGCTCGACGCATGCCTGTTCGGCAGACGGGCCGGAGAGTCCATCGCCCAGAACCTGGAATCCGGCAGCCATACCTCCGACTGGCAGGATCAATCCGTGCAGGAACGATCCGCGCGGCGGCGGTCTGAGATAACCGATCTGCTCACGCAGCATGACAACGCCGCCCATCCCGACGACGCCGGTGCCGACGACAACGCCTACAATCTTCTCAACGACCTGGGAACGGTGATGGACCAGGCGCTGGCCGTCGCCTGCGACGCCACCGGAATAGACGAGGCAAGACGCACCATCCATGACGATCTTCTCCCCCGAGCCCATGCGCTGCACGCGCACAGCGCCACCACCGCGTTCAATCAGGAGATCACTGCGATATGGGAGGTACGCAACCTCATGACCCTCGCCACCGTCATGCTGGATGCGACCGCGGCTCGCCACGAATCGCGCGGCTCTCTGTATCGCCATGATTTCCCGCAGCGGGACGACGTCCACTATCTGGCCCACGATATGACGGACGCCAGCGGCAAAACGACATGGCAGCCTGTGCACATCGTCGACACCCCGCCCCAGAACCGCGGGTACTAAATCTGCGGACAACGGTCGACGCAGCGACATAGAACACCGCTGCACACAACACACACGGACACAACATAGCATGGCAGGGCGGACACTCTCCCGCACCGCACACAGGATGGCAACACGATGACGAACAATCCCACAGAACGCCCCGCGGAACACTCCACGGCACCCACGGCCCCTTCGGCAACCGATTGGACATCGCTTTCGCCCTCCACGCCGGTCTCCGCCACATCTACCCAGGCCCCTACATCTACCCCGGTCTCCACAGCCGCTCTCCCCGATGAGCTCACGGTTATTCTTCGCGTCAACCGTTTCACCCCCCGGCCCGAACGAGACAGAGGCCGCAGAACAAGTCCGTTCGAACGATCGTCGAGTCCCTTCGGCACGACGTCCGCCCCCTCGCCCCGAGCACGACAGCGCGGACGCCAATGGACACAGGACTACACCATCACCATGCGTCCCGAGGACACGCTGCTGGACTGTCTCCTCAGCATCAAACGCACGCAAGACCCCACCCTCGCGTTCCGATACTCATGCGGGCATGGCATGTGCGGCTCGGACGCGGCGAACGTGAACGGCACTCCCACTCTTCTCTGCTCCGCGACGCTGTCCCAGTGGATTGACCACCGCGCGGGAGCGGGAACCGATACGGAAGGATTCCGACGCACAGGAGACGCGACCGCACGGAAGTCCGACACGCCCACACCACCATCCGTTCCCACCCTCACGCCGGATCTCCCAGCCTCACCATCGGAGCCCCCGATCATCGAGCTGTCCGCGCTGCCCGGATTCCGTGTGATACGAGATCTTGTGGTGGACATTGACCCCATGCTCGATCAAATCAGACGGCTCAAACCCTATCTCATCCACAAGGGCGGGAATAATGGCGACGAGCGTCCACACGACGGCGATTCGGAATACCTCCAGACTCCGGAGCAGCTGTCCGCCTATGACGTTCTCGCCACATGCATAGCATGCGGCGTGTGCGAGGGAAGCTGCCCCGTGTACGCCGGCGGCGAGGCCTTCATGGGGCCGGCCGCGCTGATCTGGGCGTCGCGGTTCATCAACGACTCCCGCGACGACGCCACCGAACGGCGCAAGCGCGACGTCGACACCGACGACGGCATATCCTCATGCCAGTCGGTCAGGGCGTGCTCGCGCCAATGCCCGCAGGGAATAGACGTCGGCGAAGAGATGTGGCGCCTCATCACCACAGTACGCGAGGGATGAGGCGCATGGAGGGCGATGGCGCGCAGACGCTGGGGACTGACGACACGACATACAACGGTAGGGTTGGATGATATGAATATGAACGGATACCGCAACCTCGACCTCATGTGGGCATCGGTCGAGGACGACGCGCAGACGCATGAGCCGCAGGACGTGTCACAGATCAGGGATGCGGCCACCTCGCACGGGCTGCCGCAGGGAAGCGTGGCGCAGGGTGAGTTCCTGGAATTCCTTGTGCGTCTTCTTCATGTACAGTCCATCATCACCGTGGGAACCGGCGCGGTCGCGGACATCATGCGTCTTGTGAACGGTCTCGATGGATCCGGCCAGCTCACGGCCGTGGATTCATCGGATAGGGGGATCAACGCCATACGCGCGATGATTGCCGGGATCGACGATTCCACGGAGACGACGCTTCGGGCGGTGAGAGCCCCCGTCGACGTGTTCCTTCCCCGCCTCAACGCGGGCGACTATGATCTCATCGTCGTCGGTGGAGACATATCGAACTATTCACGGAGCTTCGAACAGGCTCCCCGACTTCTGCGATCCGGCGGCGTGATCGTGCTCACGGACGCCATGGGCATGGCGGACAGCAACGGCGAGCATGGAATCCCCGATTCCAACGATGACAGCGACCGAACCATGCAGATGCGCGAGCTGCTCGATTCAGTCAGATCCGATGAGCGCTTCGACACCACCCTCACATCCATCGGAACGGGGACGCTGATCGCCCATCTTCAGTCCTCTAGCGCAGGTCGCGCAGCGCGACGCTGACGGCCTCCTGGGGGTCGTCGGTGGTGACGACGAGCGAGGGATCCCATGCCGAGATCATCTTCCGTGGCCGCAGAGTGGTCTCGACCCAATCGAGAAGTCCCGTCCAATATGCCGTGTCGAACAGGACGATGGGCATGGACGTGGACTTGTGCGTCTGCACGAGCGTCAGCAGCTCGAACATCTCGTCCAGCGTTCCGAATCCCCCGGGGCACACGATCACGCCGGACGAGTATTTGACGAACATCGTCTTGCGCACGAAGAAATACCGGAAGGTCATCCCCAGGTTGACCCATTCGTTGAGCCCCTGCTCGTGCGGAAGCTCGATGCCGAGTCCCACGGACACGCCGCCGACCTCGGATGCGCCGCGGTTTGCGGCCTCCATGACACCAGGCCCTCCCCCTGTGATGACGGCCACGCCCTGGGACGCGATGTCATGCCCCATACGTCGGGCGGCGTCATAGGCCGCGTCATCCGCACCCACACGCGCCGATCCGAACACCGTGACCGCCGGCCCCAGCTCGGCCAACGCGTCGAAGCCGTCCACGAACTCCGACTGGATCCTCAGCACCCGCCAGGCGTCGGAATGGCGCCATTCGGCGGGCTGCCCGCGCTTGAGCAGATTTCCCGTGGTGGTGTCGGGCGGAATCATGGGGCCGCGCATGATCATCGGACCACGGGTATACGTTCCATCATCCGGTTCCCCGACGGTTCTCCCATGTGATTCCTCACCGTGGATTGATCCCTCAGCGTGGATGCCATCCGCGAGCACGCCCGCACCATCATTGCCGCTGTCAGCCATGTGGCTACTCGTCGTGTCCGTCATTCGATGCCGCCCCTTCGTCGCCGGAAATTCTGATGATGATTCCTCCGGGCTCCACGCTACCAGCGTCCGTGTCCCCCACGGTCGTCCGCACAAAGCGGGCGGACTGTCTGTGCAGCAGCACGGAGGACAGCACTGCGGCGACGAACGAGCCCATAAGAACGCCTATGCGCGCCTGGGCCGACAGCATCGCGCTGGGATAGGCCAGCGACGCCAGAAGCAGCGCGACGGTGAATCCGATGCCGCAGGCGCAGGCCATGGGAATCAGGTCCCGGACGCGAAGGCCGGGTGCCAGCCGCAGCCGTCCCCCGCGGGTGGACAGCCACGCGGCAGCCATCACTCCCGCAGGCTTCCCCAAAACCAAAGCGAGAATAAGCGCCACCACGATTGGGGAGAACAGCGAGGTCCATGTGACGTTCCCCACTGTCACACCAGCCGCCACGACCGCGAACACCGGCAACGCCAACAGTGACGAGAATGGCTGAAGACGATCGCGATACCGTCCCGCGCGCGGCGTCCTCTCGCCATGGATCTCCCGGGCCGGAGTGCACAGCCCGACGACCACTCCCGCCAAAGTCGGGTGGACACCGGCCATGTCCATCATGAACCACGCGAGAATCCCGACCAGCGCGACGACAGGCCACGGAACACGCCGCCGCCGCACAAGGAAGGCCCATAATGCGGCACAAGCGACAATGCCCAGGAACCACCACCATTGCCCCGGGGAAGAGAAGAACACCGCGATGACGACTATCGCCAGAAGATCATCAACGGTCGCCAGCGTCATGAGGAACGCCCGGATAGCTCCGGGAAGAGACGCCGCGAACAGGGACAACACCGACAGCGAGAATGCTATGTCGGTGGCTGTCGGTACAGCCCATCCCCGCAAGGCACCACCGACATCAACCGCCGTTGCCTCGACTATCACCTGCCCGACATCCCCCGGTCCCCACAAGGCGAAAGCGGCACAGACCGCCGCGAACACCACCGGTGGAGCAAGCATCCCGCCGACGGCCGAAATCATGGGAACAGCTGCGGACCGCGGATCATTCAGCGATCCGGTGGCCATCTCCTGGCGGAGATCCAATCCAACCACCAGAAAGAACACTGTGAGTAGACCGTCCTGAACGGCGTCACCCACGGTTATGGACCACGACGAGAACAGCGGACCAAACGATTCGGGAAGCGCGAGTCTGGCGTCAACCACCGAACGGAATCCCGAGGATGTCCATGGAAGGTTCGCCAAACACAGTCCAATCAGGGCGCATGCGAGCATGATCAGTCCGGAGGCCCGTTCCGAATAAGCCAAGCGCCTCACACAACGCGATAGTGGACGCAAACATCGACGCGGCAACGTTGTCTCCCCCGTCGAGGACGACGAGGAACCGTCACCACTCATCGCCCCGCAGACACCGATCGGGCGGCGTCCGCGATGCCCGAAACCGCGCGTTCCATCATGGCGGTGGGACAGGCGAGGTTGAGACGTTCGAAACCACATCCCGACCGGCCGAACAAGGACCCCTCATCAAGGTAGACGCGACCGGTGCCCCGCATGATATCGCGCAGTGCGTCGGAATCCAACCCCAGTTCCCGGCAATCAAGCCATGCGAGATATGTGCCCTCCGGTTCGATCAGACGCAGACCATCGCAGGAATCCGCCATCTCGCGGACAATCGACAGATTGGACGACAGAACCCCTTGCAGCTCATCCAACCACGCCCCGGCCGACGTGTACGCGGCACGGCATGCGACGAGTCCGAAATGGCTGACCGTAAGACCTCCGATGTTCTTCGCGGCGATGTCGAAGGCGCGCTTGCGCTCCGGATCGGGAATGATCACGTTGGAGCACAGAAGTCCCGCAAGGTTGAATGTTTTGGTGGGAGCCGTGAACTCCAGGCAGTGCCGCGCGTATTTCTCCCCCAACGTGGAGAACATGGTCACATGATACCCAGGGTATGCGAAGTCGGCATGGATCTCGTCGCACAGAATGGTCAGACCGTTCTCGATGGCGATGTCGCCCAGACGCCGCAACTCGTCGGACGTCCACACCCTGCCGACGGGATTGTGGGGATTGCAGACGATGATGGCCGTACATCGCGGATCCGACGCCTTCCGCTCAAGATCGTCGAAGTCCATCACGTATCGTCCGTCATCGCCGAGGATGAGCTCGTTGTCGAGGATGGTCAGACCGGTGTGCTCGGCGGCCATCGTGAACGGGTAGTACACCGGACGCTGGATGATGACTCTGTCCCCGGGATGCGTGAACGCGCGCAGCGCCACGTTGACCGCGGGCATCACGCCGTCGGACACGCTGATCCACGCGGGATCGACCTCGAATCCGTGACGGCGGGACATCCATGAGACGACGGCGTCGCGATACGCGTCGGTCACGTAGTCGTATCCGAAGATGTCATTCCTGGCCGACTCCACAAGGGCGTCCACGATCTGCGGAGCGGGACGGAACTCCATATCCGCGACGGACAGCGCCAGCACATCGCCGTTGCCCTCCCCCATGTTCTCGTCGATGAGATGCCATTTCTCGGATCCCGTTCCATGTCGGTCGACCACCGTAGTGAAGTCATACACGTTCCGCGTCATACGTCGTTCTCTGCTCTCTGTCTCTCTCCGCGTTCCCCGCGCCGTCGACCTGTTCCCGCTGTCGACCTGTTCCCTATGGACCTGTTCATGGTATCTCACAGGTTTTGCCGAGTTGTGTTGCGACGCCGCATCAGTCATCCGACGTAAGCCGCTCCGACGTAAGCCCGTCCGTCAGCCACATTATTCTGACAAGGGGCATCACCGTGTGTTCGTCGAGGATGGCATTGACGGGTCGAACGCACGCTGAGCAGCACAGGATGGGAACGTGAGAGGGGAAAACATCATGAACAGTCAGCAATTCCAAGTTCGCGGCACGGAAACCTCTTTGCCGCCGATACAGTCTCCCGTGGGACGACGCAAAACGAATCGGAGTCTGGCGAAATTCGTTCTTCTCGGTTTCATCACCCTCGGCATCTACGACATCGTGGTCATGACGGAATCCACGAACACGCTCAATCTCATCGCAAACAGGTATGACGGTAAGAAGACCATGCACTACTGCCTGATGGTCTTCCTCGTCGGTTGGATCACGGCGGGCATCGGATGGCTTGTCTGGTGCCATCGGATCAGCAACAGAATCGGCGACGAGCTGCAACGCCGAGGACATGCGAGAAAGCTGTCCGCATCCGACTACTGGCTGTGGGGCGTTCTCGGATCGCTTATCGTCGTCGGCCCGTTCATCTACATGTACAAATTCCTTCATGCGATGAACGAGCTAGCCGAGGACTACAACCAGCGGGGATGACGGGACGATGAGCGGGCCATGCCCGGCGGCGTGCCCAAGCCCGCTCATCATTCGCTTCAGGATCCTCCCACAGGGATCCCTCTCGCGTCACGACTTGTGCGTCGACTTCCGATGCGCCAGCTCCCGGTCTGCCAGCTCCCGGTCTGCCAGCTCTCGATCCGCCAGCTCCCGGCTCATGGCGTCAAGCAGCCGCTCGTCGCGCTCGCGCACGATCTCGGCGCCCTGCTCGCCCGTCCAGTCGTAGAATCCGCGACCCGTCTTCAACCCCAGATTCCCGTCGCGGACCTTCTCCTCCAGCAGTGGATCGGCCGCCTGCTCGCTGCTCAGTTCCGGGGACAGATAGCGCATCAGCGTGTCGAACACGTCCAGCCCACCCAGATCGGCGCTGATGACCGGACCAAGAACGCTCCACCGCAATCCGAGACTGTATTTGACGATGTCGTCGACCGCCTGCGGGCTCGCGATGTCCTGACGGATGATGTACAGCGCCTCACGGATGACGGCCGCCTGGATGCGGTTGCCCACGAATCCCGGTGCCTCCCGGTCCAACGCGACCGCGTGCTTGCCGACGGAATCGAGAAGCGCCACCGTGCGCTCCACGATCCGCGGATCCGTCTGCCGCGCGGGCACCACCTCCACCAGCGGCATCAGATGCGCGGGGTTGTAGAAGTGAGCGACCAGGAAACGCTCGGGATGCTTCAGAACCTGCGCTATGGCCGTGGGGCTCAGTCCCGAGGTGTTGGTCGCGAAGATCGCGTCCTCGGGCGCGCACTCCTCGGCATGCCGCCATACGTCGCGCTTGACCTCCAGATCCTCAAGAACCGACTCGATGACGAAGTCGGCGCCGGACAACGCCTCGCTGAAATCGGTCGTCGGCGCGATCCGCGACCTGATGGCCTCAACGTACCCCCGATCAACGATGCCCTTGTCGACGAACATCGCCAGATCCGCGTCGATCAACGCCAGCCCACGTTTCAGCGCCTGATCGGACACGTCGAGCATGCGCACGGAGTATCCGTGCCAGGCGAACTGCAGGGCGGTGGCATGACCCATCGTGCCCGATCCGA
>NZ_CASEXV010000061.1 GCF_949292005.1 uncultured Bifidobacterium sp.
TGGCGCCGGCGCCGACCTGCATGCGGGACACATGCCGATAAGCGTGGTGTCCGGGTTGTCGGAGGTGCTTCTGCGTGGCGGCGTTACATCGGCCTGATGGACAGGACGCCTGATTTGTGCGGGCGTATCCATATACTTGGACACGAATCCGCGCGCCGGTGAGGATTGTCGGCGCATTCTCGTCTCAGGAGTTCCATGAACAAGGCAATCATCACCGTTGTGGGTCAGGATACCGTCGGAATCATCGCACGCGTGTGCACGTATCTTTCGGAGCATGACGTCAATGTGCTTGACATTTCGCAGACGATCATCGACGGGTTCTTCAACATGATGATGATCGTGGACTATGGCGGGGCCGATGAGGAGTTCTCGGCGATCGTCGGCGGACTGGACTCCATCGGCGAGGACATCGGGGTGCGCATCAGATGCCAGCGCGAGGAGATCTTCACCCGCATGCACCGCGTCTGAGCCGCAGGGAGGCAATCATGCTGAATATCATGGAGGTCCATGAGACCAACCAGATGATCGAGCAGGAGCGGCTTGACGTCCGCACCATCACGATGGGGATCAGCCTTCTTGACTGTGCCGCGGACACCGTGGACGCGGTGTGTGCGAACATCTATCGCAAAATCGTCGACAAGGCGCACAACCTGGTCGCCACGGGCGAGGCCATCGAGCGCGAGTACGGCATCCCGATCGTCAACAAGCGCATCACCGTGACGCCGGTGTCACTCGTCGGCGCGGGAGCATGCCGGTCCTCCGAGGATTTCGTGCGCATCGCCCACACTCTGGACCGTGCGGCCAAGGAGGTCGGCGTCGATCTCATCGGCGGCTATTCGGCGCTGGTGTCGAAGGCGATGACTCCCGCCGAGGAGCGTCTGATCCGCTCGCTGCCGCAGGCGCTGTCCGAAACGGACATCGTATGCTCGTCGGTGAACGTGGGATCGACCAAAACCGGCATCGACATGAACTCCGTCGAGCTTCTGGGACATATCGTGAAGGACATCGCCTACGCCACGCGCGACAATGACAGCTATGGATGCGTCAAGTTCGTGGCGTTCTGCAACGCGCCCGACGACAACCCCTTCATGGCGGGCGGCTTCCATGGCGTCACCGAGGGCGACGCCGTCATCAACGTGGGGGTCTCCGGTCCCGGCGTCGTCTCGCGTGCGCTGGACGCCGCGAAGGGACGCGATTTCGAATTCCTGTGCGAGACGATCAAACGAACCGCCTTCAAGATCACCCGCGTCGGCCAGCTCGTCGCCCAGGAGGCGGCCAGGCGGCTCGGCATGCCCTTCGGCATCATCGACCTGTCCCTTGCCCCCACTCCGGCGCAGGGGGATTCGGTCGGCGAGGTACTCGAGAAGATCGGCCTTGCGCAGGTCGGAGCCCCGGGAACCACCGCGGCCCTAGCGATGCTCAACGATCAGGTCAAGAAGGGCGGCATCATGGCGTCCTCCTATGTCGGCGGACTGTCCGGCGCCTTCATACCCGTCTCCGAGGACCAGGTGATGATCGACGCGGCCAGCGCCGGATGCCTGACCATCGAGAAGCTCGAAGCGATGACCTGCGTGTGCTCGGTCGGACTGGATATGATCGCCATTCCAGGCGAGACCAGCGCGTCCACCATTTCCGGCATCATCGCCGACGAGGCCGCCATCGGCATGGTCAACCAGAAGACCACCGCGGTGCGTGTGATTCCCGTCTATGGCAAGGGCGTGGGCGATTCGGCGGAGTTCGGGGGACTGATGGGCCATGCGCCGATCATCCCCGTCAACCAGACCAGCTGCGAGGCGTTCGTCACGCGCGGTGGAAGGATTCCCGCTCCGATCCACAGCTTCAAGAACTGAGGTTTTCGGTTCCTGGTTCCCTTTCCGGTTCCCTGTGATTCTGTTTTTGTGGTGCTTCTGTTTTGCGGCCCGGGTAGCTCGGAGGCGCGGGTGGGGGCTGGTGTTCCAGACCCTCAGATTCCTGAAATTTTGTGGGTTTCTTGTCTGTGGGTTTCTTGGGATATGGGGTGCTGAGTGTGTTGGTGCGGATGTTCCTGCACTGTCCCGCGGGGTGATGCTCTCAGCGTCCGCCGGCGAATCCCAGTTGCCGCCAGGCCTCGTAGATCGCGATCGAAGCGCAGTTGGTCAGGTTGAGGCTTCGTAGGCTGGGGCGCATGGGAAGGCGGACCTGTGTATACACATGAGGTCCGGCCATGATCTCCATCGGATCGGGGATGTCGCCGGGTTCGGGGCCGAACAGCAGTATGTCGGTGGGTCGGTAATCGATTTCGGTGTAGAGGGTTGTGGCGTTCGCGGTGAAGGCGATGATGCGCGAGTTCGGCATCGACGTCACCAGATTGTCGAAGTCGGGGTGGAGTACCACATGCGCCATGTCGTGATAATCGAGGCCCGCGCGTCGCAGCTTGGTGTCATGCAGGTTGAAACCGAGCGGCTCGACCAGGTGCAGAATCGTTCCCGTCACCGCGCAAAGACGTATGGCGGAGCCGGTGTTTCCTGGAATGCGTGGGGAGTAATAACACAGGTGCGGCGTTTGAGTTTCCGCCTGTGCCGCATCCTCCGCGCTGAGCATGGCGTCGACGACGCTGATGGGATTCCCGTGGCTGTCTGTGACCAGCTCATCGGGGCCGTAGTTGGATTTGCGGTATCCGTATTCGTACATCCCCTCGGGGACAGGGCGCTTCTGGCCGGAGGATTCGACCGCGCTGTGACCGGGCTGGTGGTGGTCGGCCTGACGATTCACGCCGTCTGCGCGGTTACCGGCGTCTTCTGCCTTGGCGGTTGTGTTCCCATCAGTTGTGTTGCCATCCGTCATGGGTGTTCCTTCTTGTTTTCGTGCCGCGGCATGCGTTTGGCTGCCGCAAGTGTGAGTTGTCTGGCTTGCTCTCATGGTCTCTCACCTGTGGGGCGCGCCTGTCGCTCTGCGGACCTGTCCGGGATTCGAGCATAATTGCCGCCATACCCGGGGTCTTTTGTGGTGTTGCGGGAGAAATGCCAGTGATTGTGGCGTTCGTTGGGCGGATTTCGCGTTCGTTGGGCGGGGGCATCGCATAGCCAGTGATGCGCATTGGCGGTATTCCGCCTGCCTGGGAAAGTTGATGGTCGACACTCCCGCCCAGCGAAGAGAATTTCCGCCCAACGAGTGACGTGTTTCCGGCCATGTCGCGTGATGGCGCACAATAGTGGGGTGCCTTACTCCCCGCGACGCCACGATGAGCGACGCCACAATGACGATTCCGACACATCCACAACGGTGCCGATGGCGTCCACACCCGGATGGGATGCTCCTTCGACCCGCGTCATGATGGGTCTTCGGCCATGTCTGTTTGCCGCGCTTAGGGAATGGTGGGATGTGAGCGCCCGTGACCTTCCCTGGCGCTTCGGCCGCACGACTCCGTGGGGGGTTCTCCTTTCGGAGGTGATGAGCCAACAAACCCCGATGAGTCGCGTGGCTCCTTATTGGATTGAATGGATGCGCATGTGGCCGGACCCGGAGGCGTTGGCCGCGGCTCCTGTGGCGGATGTGATCACCGCATGGGGGCGATTGGGATATCCGCGCCGTGCGATTCGCCTGCGTGAATGCGCGGCGCGGATCTGCGAACGATTCGGTGGCGCGGTTCCGGACGACTATGACGATCTCCTCTCGCTGCCGGGAATTGGCGATTACACGGCGTCCGCTGTGGTGAGCTTCGCGTATGGTCGACGGGTTGCCGTGAAGGACACGAACATCCGTCGTGTCCTTTCGAGGGTCGTTGATGGCGTCGAATCGGTCGGAGGGTCGGCCACGGCCCGTGACCGGGAGCTGGCAGAGGTGATGCTTCCGGACGATCCGGATGACAGTGTCGTATGGAACCAGGCGGTTATGGAGCTTGGAGCGGTTGTGTGCACGGCGCGCACGCCGAATTGCGCGGATTGTCCTGTGTCGTCGTCGTGCGCGTTCCTCGCCGCGGGACGACCGGGTCTGGGGGAGCGTAGGACGAGGCCTCGGCAGCGTTTCCAGGGGACGGATAGACAGGTTCGAGGGCTTATCCTCAACGCGTTGAGGGGAATGGCGAAGAATGCCGGACGTTCCGGGGATGGGGAATCAATGCCGCGTTCCGTTGTTCGATCGTTGTGGGGCGACTCCGCTCAAGTGGACGCATGCGTGGCCTCGCTAGACGAGGATGGATTGATCGAGATCCTTGAGGACGGCGCGATACGCCTTCCTCGTGAATGACGTGCCTGCACGCGAGGGAAGGAACAATGTCGGATCGGATCGTGGAACGGGGATATCGGATTGTGGAACAGGGGTAACGGGGGGTAGGCATGGCCTAGACTCGAAGGCATGCCGACCAGAAAGCCCTTGTCATCTGCAGCCGCCCGAAAGGCGCGTAGGCGTCGAGTGTATCTGCGCCGCCGAATCGTCGCCGGTCTGGCCGTGGCGACGGTTCTTGCCGTGGTCGTTTTCAGTGTGGTCAGCTGGGCGAGGGGTATCGCCGCTGTCGTGGGTCTTATCAAGGGCACCGATGTGTCCGTGTCGAGGTCGGCGGTTCCCACTCCGAGCGCGTCCGCATCCGCGGTGGACTGTGGATCGAGCGATGTGTCCTTGTCGCTCACCGCGAAGTCCCAGACGTTGTCGGTGGGAGGTTCGGTGGATTTTGTCGTGTCGGCCACGCACAAGGGGTCCAGAAATTGTCTGATCGACATGTCCGCGTCATCCCAGGTCCTAACGATCACGTCGGGGAACGATGTCGTGTGGACGTCCGCGTCGTGCGAGTCCGATTCGAATTATCTGCTGCTGGCGACGGGTGACAAAACCAGTCTGACGATCACATGGAACGCGGATCGGACGGGGTCCACGTGCGTCGACGATGATGATCTTCCACGTGTGAGCAGGGGGACGTATGTCGCGAAGGTGGCGATGAAGGAGGACTCCGGTGTGGCGAGCGATCCGGTGACCGTCGTCGTTCAGTGACCGACCGCAGCGATTGTCGTCGTTCAGAGAATGTCTGCAGCGACCATGCGTAAGAGCTGGAAGTAGTGGTCTGAAGCACCGCCGGAAGCACCGCCGGGATGCCGATTCGCGGGTCATCCTTTACGCCCTCGATTAACCGTCATGGAGCGGTTGCATTTCTTTCAGTACGTGCTAGAATCGTGACTTTGCATGAGGTATGTCATATTGCGGGCATGCTGAGGGATTCAGTGCCCGCCCGAACGGCATATGGCGGTCGTCGGTCGCGGACTGTTTTCCTAGGGATTGGTATCGAATAACAACCGAGCGATAAGGAACGTCCATTGGCTGCCACTAAGGCTGAGACGAGTACCACCACCACCGCACGGGCCGACGAGCACGACATCGCCTTGCATAAGGCGTCGGACCGCGTCAATTTCGGTTCCATCAGGGAACCCATCGATGTCCCCTACCTGTTGGGGGTCCAGACCGATAGCTTCGATTGGCTCATCGGCAACGACCGCTGGAAGGCGAGGGTCGCCGAGGACAAGAAGAACGGGACCCACACCGTCCCCCACGCGTCGGGTTTGGAGGAGGTCTTCCAGGAGATTTCCCCGATTGAGAACTTCGCGCAGACCATGAGCCTGACCTTCTCCGATCCATACTTCGAGGAGCCGCGTCACACGGTTCAGGAGTGCAAGGAGAAGGATTACACCTACTCCGCGCCGCTGTACGTGAACGCCGAGTTCGAGAACGGCGACACTGGCGAGATCAAAAGCCAGACCGTGTTCATGGGCGACTTCCCGCTGCAGACGCCGCATGGAACCTTCATCATCGGAGGCACCGAGAGGGTTATCGTGTCGCAGCTCGTCCGGTCCCCGGGCGTGTACTTCGACCGCACCTCCGACCGCACGTCCGACAAGGAGGTCTTCGGCGCGAAGATCATCCCCAGCCGTGGAGCATGGCTGGAGTTCGAGATCGACAAGCGTGACGTTCTTGGCGTCCGCGTCGACCGCAAGCGTAAGCAGTCCGCCATCGTCTTCCTCATGGCCATCGGCATGACGAAGGATGAGATCGCCGAGGCGTTCAAGGGGTATCCGCTGGTCCTCGACGCGCTGTCCAAGGAGACGGGCATCAACACGCAGGATGAGGCGCTCGCGGATCTTTATAAGAAGATCCGTCCCGCGGACTCGACCAGCGCGGAGGCGGGCCGTAACCTCCTCGATTCGTTCTATTTCAACACCAAGCGCTACGATCTCGCCCGCGTCGGCCGCTACAAGATCAACCGCAAGCTTGGCTTGGAGACCGATTACGAGGACCGCAGCCTCAGCCGCACCGACATCGTCGCCACCATCAAGTACCTGGTATCGCTTCACAGCGGCGAAAGCACGTTCCCGGGCCGTCGTGACGGCAAGGACGTGGAGCTTCGGGTGGATGTCGACGACATCGACCATTTCGGCAACCGCCGCATCCGTCAGGTGGGCGAGCTTATTCAGAACCAGCTCCGCACCGGTCTGAGCCGTATGGAGCGCGTTGTGCGTGAGCGCATGACGACCCAGGACGCCGAGGCCATCACGCCGCAGTCCCTGATCAACATCCGGCCTGTGAACGCGACTATCAAGGAGTTCTTCGGAACGTCCCAGCTCAGCCAGTTCATGGACCAGAACAACCCGCTCGCGGGCGTGACCAACAAGCGTCGTCTGTCCGCGTTGGGTCCCGGTGGCCTGTCGCGCGACCGCGCTTCCATGGAGGTCCGCGACGTACACCCGTCCCACTTCGGCCGTATGTGCCCGATCGAGTCCCCTGAAGGCCCGAACATCGGACTCATCGGCTCCTTGGCCACCTTCGGCAGGATCAATCCCTTCGGATTCATCGAGACTCCGTACCGCAAGGTCGAGAAGGGGCATGTCACGGATGATGTCGTGTACATGACCGCCGATCAGGAGGCCGAGCACGTCATCGCGCAGGCCAACCAGGAGTTGGACGAGAACAACGACTTCGTCTCCAAAGAGGCCCTGGTGCGTGACGCGGCCGGTGAGGCGGAGGACGTCCCCGTCGACCAGGTCGACTTCATGGATGTCTCTCCACGCCAGATGGTGTCGGTGGGCGCGTCGCTTATTCCGTTCCTCGAACACGATGAGGGGCACCGCGCGCTGATGGGAACCAACATGCAGCGTCAGGCGGTTCCGCTGGTCAAGTCCGAGCGCCCGCTGGTGGGCACCGGCTCCGAATGGCGCTCGGCCGTGGACTCCGGCGACGTTATCCTCGCTCAGAAGCCTGGTGTCGTCACCTATGTGTCCGGCGACATCATCCGCGTGATGAATGACGACGGAACGCAGTCCAGCTATCGTCTGTCCACGTGCCAGCGTTCGAACCAGACGACCTGCTACAACCAGGTGCCGCTGATCAAGGATGGGGAGCGCGTCGAGGCCGGAACGGTCTTGGCCGACGGCCCCGCCACCGAGAAGGGCGAGATGGCGCTCGGCAAGAATCTGCTGGTCGCCTTCATGCCGTGGAACGGATACAACTACGAGGATGCGGTCATCATCTCGCAGCGCCTTGTGCAGGATGACACCCTGTCGTCCATCCACATCGAGGAGTATGAGATCGACGCGCGCGATACCAAGCTGGGCGCCGAGGAGATCACCCGTGATCTTCCCAACGTCGGCGAGGACGCGGTGGCGAATCTCGACGAGCGCGGCATCATCCGAATCGGAGCCGAGGTCGAGGCCGGTGACATACTCGTCGGCAAGGTCACACCCAAAGGCGAGACCGAGCTGACCCCCGAGGAGCGTCTGCTCCGCGCGATCTTCGGCGAGAAGAGCCGTGAGGTTCGCGACACCTCGCTGCGTGTTCCCCATGGCGAGACCGGAACGGTCATCTCCGTCAAGGAGATCACCCGTGAGGACGCCGAGGAGGATGGCGACGAACTGCCGAATGGCGTGAACCAGATGATCCGCGTGTACATCGCGCAGCATCGCAAGATCACTCAGGGAGACAAGCTTTCCGGACGCCACGGCAACAAGGGCGTCATCTCGCGGATTCTTCCCGAGGAGGATATGCCTTTCCTCGAGGACGGAACGCCGATCGACATCATGCTCAACCCTCTGGGCGTCCCCTCGCGAATGAACCTGGGACAGGTGCTGGAACTGCATCTGGGCTGGGTTGCCCACGCGGGATGGGACATTAGTCTGGATCCCGATCTCGAGGCCGAGTGGAAGAAGTACGTTCCCAAGGGAGCCGAGAAGGGCGAGCCGGGAACACCGGTCGCGACTCCGGTTTTCGACGGCGTGCGTCCCGATGTCCTCAGCGGACTGCTCAAGAACACCCTGCCCGACCGTGACGGCAACAAGCTTATCGGTGAGAACGGCAAGGCGAGACTGTTCGACGGCCGGACCGGAGAGCCGTTCCCCAAGCCGATATCCGTGGGATACATGTACATGCTCAAGCTCCACCATCTGGTGGACGACAAGATCCATGCGCGCTCCACGGGTCCATACTCGATGATCACTCAGCAGCCGCTGGGCGGGAAGGCCCAGTTCGGCGGCCAGCGATTCGGCGAGATGGAGGTGTGGGCCCTTGAGGCCTACGGAGCCGCCTACACGCTTCACGAGATGATGACCACCAAGTCCGATGACGTCGATGGGCGCGTGCGGGCCTACGGTGCGATCGTCAAGGGCGAGAACCTGCCGCCGGCGGGAATCCCCGAGTCATTCAAGGTGCTGCTCAAGGAGATGCAGTCCCTGTCGTTGAACGTCGAGGTTCTGAGCGCGGACGGCAGTGTTATCGACATGAAGGCCGACGACGACGACCCCACATCTTCCTCGAACGATCTTGGCTTCAATATCGGGGCGCGCCCCGACGCCGCCGCCAAGGAGGACCAGGTGGTGGACCAACCGGAGTACCGCTGAGTCTCCCGGCGTGGCGGAGCCGAGTCCCCGCCACGCCGGATGAGATGACCGAATCCATTTCCGTGATCACTAAATTTTCACAGACAGGACATGCAGAGTGCTGGACGTCAACGCATTTGACAAATTGAGGATCGGACTGGCGACCGCCGAGGATATCCGTAACTGGAGTTTTGGCGAGGTCAAGAAGCCCGAGACGATCAACTACAGAACATTGAAGCCCGAGAAGGATGGACTTTTCGGCGAGCAGATCTTTGGGCCCACACGTGACTGGGAGTGCGCCTGCGGCAAGTACAAGCGCGTGCGCTTCAAGGGAATCGTGTGCGAGAGGTGCGGCGTGGAGGTCACCCGCAGCCGTGTCCGTCGCGAGCGGATGGGCCACATCGAGCTCGCCGCGCCGGTGACGCACATCTGGTTCTTCAAGGGCGTTCCGAGCCGTTTGGGATATCTTCTCGACATCGCCCCGAAGGACCTTGAGAAGGTCATCTATTTCGCCGCTTATATGGTCACTTCGGTCGATGAGAAGAAGCGTCAGGCAGACCTTCCCGATCTCGAGGCTGAGCACGAGCGCGAGGTTTCCGCGCTGAACCAGCGTCGCGACGTCGAGATCGAGGCTCGGGCGAAGAAGTCCGAGGAGGACCTCGCGCAGCTCGAAGCCGAGGGCGAGGTGAAGGCCAGCGTCAAGTCGAAGCTCCGTAACGGAGCCGAGCGTGAGATGGCGGCCATCCGTCAGCGCTATGACGATCAGGTCGAGAACGTCAACTCGGTGTTCAGCCGCTTCAAGGAGATCAAGCCGGGCGATATGGAGTCCGACGTCGACAAGTGGCGCGACATGAAGGACAAGTATGGCGAGTACTTCGACGGCTGCATGGGCGCCGAGGCCATCAAGAAGAGGCTTCAGGACTTCGATCTTCAGGCCGAGTCCGACAAGCTTCGCGAGGAGGTCGTCAGCGGAACGGGCCAGCGCAAGACGCGCGCCCTGAAGCGGCTGAAGGTCATCAACGCCTTCCTCACCACGGGAAACAAGCCCGAGGCCATGGTGCTTGACGTCGTTCCGGTCATCCCTCCTGATCTGCGCCCGATGGTGCAGCTGGACGGCGGCCGTTTCGCGACATCCGATCTCAACGACCTCTACCGTCGCGTCATCAACCGCAATAACAGGCTGAAGAGGCTGATTGAGCTCGGAGCTCCCGAGATCATGCTCAACAACGAGAAGCGCATGCTTCAGGAGGCCGTCGACTCGCTTTTCGACAACGGTCGCCGCGGCCGTCCCGTGACGGGCGCTTCGAACCGTCCTCTGAAGTCCCTGTCCGACATGCTGAAGGGCAAGCAGGGCCGTTTCCGCCAGAACCTGCTCGGCAAGCGCGTCGACTATTCGGGACGTTCGGTCATCGTGGTTGGCCCCTCGCTGCGCATGCACCAGTGCGGCCTTCCGAAGCCCATGGCGTTGGAGCTGTTCAAGCCCTTCGTCATCAAGAGGCTGGTGGATCTCAACTACGCGCAGAACATGAAGAGCGCGAAGCGTCTGGTCGATCGCGCCGATTCCGTGGTGTGGGGCGTGCTCGAGGAGGTCATATCCGAGCACCCGGTCCTCCTCAACCGCGCGCCGACTCTGCATCGTCTGGGTATCCAGGCATTCGAGCCGATTCTGGTCGAGGGCAAGGCAATCCACCTTCCGCCGCTGGCCTGCGCCGCCTTCAACGCCGACTTCGATGGCGACCAGATGGCCGTGCACCTCCCGCTCGGCGCCGAGGCCCAGGCCGAGGCCCGGTCGCTTATGATGGCGTCCGACAACATCCTCAAGCCCGCAGACGGCCACACCGTCACCATGCCTTCCCAGGACATGATCCTTGGTCTGTACTATCTGACCACCGTCGTGGACGGCAGCAAGGGACAGGGCCGCGTGTTCTCCTCGATGGCCGAGGCCGCCATGGCTTTGGACCGTCATGAGATCGACATGCAGTCCAAGGTCCTGCTGCGTCTGCCCGAGGACTTCATCCTTCCCACCGGTTGGGAGCCGGGAGAGCTCAAGGTCGTCGACCCCGAGCCGGGAAGTCCCGATGTGGTGAAGGAGGAGAGGCTCACCGACGGGTCTGTTCTGTTCGGCACGTCGTATGGCCGGATGCTGTTCAACGGCACTCTCCCCACCGACTATCCGTTCATCAACGATCAGGTGGCCAAGGGTCGTCTGTCCAAGATCGTCGACGACATCGCCGCCAGGTATTCGGTCGCGCAGGTCGCCGCGACTCTGGACGCGCTTAAGGATCTGGGCTTCACCCGCGCTCCGTGGTCCGGCGTGACGATGGCCTTCTCGGACATCGTCGCTCCTCCGAACCGCAAGGAGATCATCGCCGGATACGAGGATCAGGCCGCCGAGGTCAACACCCGGTACGACATGGGTATGCTCACGGACGAGGAGCGCCGCCAGGAGCTCATCAATCTGTGGACGGAGTGCACCGACAAGGTCGCGGACGCCATGCGCGAGAACTTCCATGATGACAACAACGTGAACATCATGGTTCAGTCGGGAGCGCGTGGAAACTGGATGCAGATCCGCCAGATCGCCGGAATGCGCGGACTGGTGGCCAACCCCAAGGGTGAGATCATCCCCCGACCGGTGAAGTCCAACTATCGTGACGGTCTGTCCGTGCTGGAGTACTTCATCTCCCAGCACGGCGCGCGCAAGGGCTTGGCCGACACCGCCCTTCGAACCGCGGAGTCGGGGTATCTGACCCGGCGTCTTGTGGACGTGGCCCAGGAGGTCATCGTTCGCGAGGAGGACTGTGGGACGACGCAGGGATTGTGGATGCCGGTCGCGGACCGCGACGAGGACGGGAATCTTGTGCTCGTCAAGGCCGCCGATGGTGGTCCTTACTCCCGTCTGCTCGCGCAGGACGTTCTTGATCCGTCCGACGGGAAGACCGTCCTGTACAAGGCCGGCGACGCGTTGTCCATGGATGTCCTCAAGGATATGGTCGCCCACGGCGTCGAGAAGGTCTGCGCCCGTTCGGTGCTTACCTGCGAGTCGACTCGCGGCGTGTGCGCGAAGTGCTATGGATGGTCGCTGGCCACCAATCGTCTGGTGGATGTTGGCGAGGCGGTCGGAATCGTCGCGGCGCAGTCGATCGGCGAGCCTGGAACCCAGCTGACTTTGCGTTCCTTCCATTCGGGCGGCGTCGCTTCGGCCTCCGATATCACCCAGGGTCTTCCCCGTGTGACGGAGCTTTTCGAGGCGCGCACCCCGAAGGGCGAGGCTCCCTTTGCAGAGTTCGATGGCACGGTCAAGGTCGAGGACTCGGATCGCGGTCGTACCATCACGGTTCTGCCGGACGACGAGCGCAACGCGGAGACTGTGTTCAAGGTCACCCGCCGCGCGCCGATGCTCGTCAAGGACGGAAGCCACGTCACCAGTGGAACGCAGCTCATCGAGGGTTCCGTGGATCCGAAGAAGATTCTTCGAGTTCAGGGCATCCGCGCCGCCGAGATCAACATTGTCACCGAGGTGCACAACGTGTACCGTTCGCAGGGTGTGGATATCCACGACAAGCACATCGAGGTCATCGTGCGGCAGATGCTGCGCCGCGTGACGGTCAACGACGCCGGAGACACCAACCTTCTTCCGGGGGAGCTCGTCGATCGCGCGAAGTACCGTGCGACCAACCGCGCCGTGATCGAGAAGGGCGGACAGCCCGCGACCGGACGTCCGGTTCTCATGGGAATCACCAAGGCCTCCCTCTCGACCGATTCCTGGCTGTCGGCGGCATCCTTCCAGGAGACGACCCGCGTGCTCACCGACGCGGCGCTCAACCAGCGCGACGACGATCTCAAGGGACTCAAGGAGAACGTCATCATCGGCAAGCTCATTCCCGCCGGCACGGGATTGGCTCGGTACCGCAACGCTGTTGTGGAGCCCGACAAGGCGATTCGTGACAGCATCTACCCGAACTTCGGTCTGGGAGATGGCGGGGACGCGATTTCTGGGTTTGACGGAACCGATACAGGTGATGTGGATCTCTCCAACATCGATTTCAGCGACTATGCTCCCGGCGACGAGGACAATCCCGATGATTTCCTCAACGATCAGGGGGGACAGGGAGAGATCGTCTGATATCCGAGGGTTCCCGGCGTGAGGAAACCGTTCGACACCGGATTCGCGGACCATCGGATGCGATGGGTCGGATGAGGGTCGGATGAGGGTTGGATGAGGTGCCACGCGCATGCTGATGGTGGTCGTGGGGTCATGGATGGCTCCGCGGCCACCATTTGTTCATGGAGCCTCGTTGCCGAGGCATTGTTGTTGTCGCGCAGTCGGTTGTCGGCAGGGAGGGATGGTCTTCGCGCAAGCCATGGGAACGATGTCCACGGGGAACGATGCGAGATATTCTTCGGACACGCCATCGGAGTCCGTCGAAGTGATGTCTGTCCCTATCGCATGTGCTATGACTGGGAATATGAGTGGACAACTGCCCTATCCCCCACCGCCGGAGTGGGGATGGTACCCCCAGGACCGTGTCGCGGCGGGGGAGCGCGATGGCGGCGATGACGCCGTTTCGGTGAGCGTTGATGATGAGACGATGGACGATTTCGCGGATGCGCCGAACACATCGGCGAAAGCGTCGCGGCTATACGACGATTTCCGTGATGATCTGGAAGATTGGGGCGGGACCGTTCTGGCGCCGACGTTCACCAGACCCGGAGTGTCCCATCCCGTGTATCGTCTGCATAATCCTTTGACGGGTCAGCGGGTGTCGCTGTCGACGGCCACGCTTGTTGGAAGGAAGCCCTCCGCGATGGTTCCGGCGGGTTGCGCGTCGGTCCGTCTTGAGGATCCCACACGAACGATTTCCCGTAATCACGCCGCCATCGGATTCGACGATGCCGGAAACCCGTGGATCGAGGACTATGGCTCGCTGAATGGCACGGTTATCGTGGTTGATGGAGTGGAGACGCGCGTGGAGGGGGACGCGCCCGTGCGTCTGCCCTGCCCGTGTGTCGTTCGTATAGGCGATCAGCTTTTCGAGTTTGACGTCTCCGATGATCGGCGTGGGTGATCAGGCGCGCGTCGCGAGGGCCGCGTCGATATGCGGATCGTGAAGGTTCGCCAACCATTCCACGAGTTCCGGGTATGTGCTGGGGTTGCGGGCCAGGCACGCCCGCAGCTCAGGTGCGTATTCGGCGATTTGGGCGATCGTCATCGGATCGGTGTTGGGATCTAAGGCTTGTTCGGCGGTGAATCCGTATGAATTTGTCGCCACGGGTGTCGCGGAGCTCGGTTTCCAATCGGCTGGCTGCGATGCTGCTGGCTGCGATGCTGCTGGTAAAGACGCGGAATCGTCGGAGGACGTGGCCGGGAATATTCCAGCTGTTGTCTGATGTGCCAGAGCATGCGGGCGGTGCTCGGGGTAGGTCTCCCACCCCGCCGATCCATGCGTCGTGTTGTGCCGCGGCGTCTTGCGTTCGTCGACAGCGGTGCGTTGATGGCTGTCGCCGGGAAGTGTGTCGAGATTCCGCTGGCGGATATACCGGCGGGCTCTTTCGTCGCCGAACTGCGAGAGCCAGTGGATGAGTCCCGGGTAGGCGCGTGCGTTGGCGGCGACATTGGCGCCGAACTCAGGGTTTTCGTAGGCGATTCTCGCGAGGAGGACGGGGTCTGCGTCGGGGTTTTGGACAGCCTTGACTGCGAGATCATAATCAACCATGATGCGTGCCTCTGGCCTTTCGAGCGCTGTGTGACAGTTGTTTGTGACAAAGAGCGTTGCTCTCGGGCGGCCTTCATCGGTCGCCGGAACATATCAGCCTATCATATATTACATCGACAATAATAGATCTGGTCGTCAAATCTTGCGGTTTTTCCCGATGTGGTTGCATGCTGGGAAAGGACGCCGTCTATGGCAAAATCCCTCATGTTGCTAGATATTCTGCTGGGGGTGCGTGGTATGGTCCACGAGGGGAGTGCCGTATGTGGTGTTCCGAGAATGATGACGCCGTCGGTTTCTGAGGCGGTTGGGATGTGAGGAGTGGTTGTATGGCGGGCGGAGCTGATGTGCAGATCCGGTCTTTTGAGGGCAGTGATGTTGATGCGGTTGTGGATGAGTTTAATGAGACGTGGGGAGGGGCGACGTCACGCTTAAGCCCTGGGGAGTCGCTGGCGTTGTCTAGACATTTTGTTTTCCATTTTCTGCGCGATGCGACACGGGCCGATGTGGCCGTTCTCGATGGTGCGATCGTGGGGGTGATCGTTACGAGAATCGCGGGAAATCCACCCATATACGAATGGGTTCCCGCGCGGATGGAGCGTACGGATGCGGCTTTGGAGGCATCCAGCGCCGCGGCGAAGACGGAGCTTGCCAAGGCCCGCCGTTGGCATTCCCTCGATAAGGAGATAGAGCGCGCCTCTGATCTTCTTTCCGGCAAGGTGGCGGAGGTCGAGCTCTTTCTGGTGTCGCCCAAAGCGAGGGGACATGGCGTGGGGAGATCGCTGTGGGGCGGGGCCTTGGAATATTTCCGAGCCAACGACGTGAAGACGTTCTTCCTTCATACTGATACCTCCTGCGATATGGGATTCTATGATCATCAGGGACTGCGCCGTGTGTCTGAGCTCTCGCTGCGCCCATCCTCTCCCACGCTTCAGGCGATGGCTAGGCGTGACGTTCCGGGGAAGACGCGGCCGTCCGAGGAGTTGTTCCTATGTGTGGGGTCTCTGGAGTAGCGGCGGTCCGTCGGAATGTCGGCGATGGTTTGCGCGGAAATGTGGAAGGTATGGAAAGGTGGTTGAGGATGATTAGAGTGTCGATAGTGGGAGCGCGGGGGCGGATGGGGTCCACTGTTGTGGATGCCGTCGGACGTGCCGGGGATATGACGTTGTCGCAGTCGGTGGATGCCGGAGGGGATCTCGCCTCCATCACCGCGGACAACACCGACGTCGCGGTGGAGTTCACCGTTCCATCGGCCTCCAGAAAGAACGTGCTGGGTCTGATCAAGTCCGGGGTGAACGTTGTGGTCGGCACCACCGGCTGGGATGAGGATGGGCTGGATGCGGTGCGTGGGGCATTGGGGTCGTCGGACCACACCGGCCAGAGTGTGGTCATCGCGCCGAACTACGCTCTTTCCGCGGTCCTGATGGAGAGGTTCGCGGCTCAGGCGGCCAGATATTTCGAATCGGCGGAGATAGTGGAGATGCACCACCCCGATAAGGTGGATGCCCCGTCGGGAACTGCTCTGCACACAGCCCATGTGGTGGCGCAGGCGCGCGCCGACGCGGGTCTGGGGCCGATGCCGGACGCTACCACAGGCCAAGCCGAATCCCGGGGCCAGGTGATCGACGGAGTGCACGTCCACGCGGTGCGTCTTCGCGGTCTCAACGCCCATGAGGAGGTGCTTCTTGGAAACCAGGGGGAGCAGCTTATGCTTCGCGCCGACAGCTTTGATAGGTCGTCGTTCATGCCGGGCGTCCTTATGGCGGTGCGTAGCGCCGCATCGGGCAATCGGCCTGGGTTGACGGTGGGATTGGGCGCCCTGCTGGATTAGTCGGATTGGCTGGCTTGGCCGAATCGCCAGTTGATACCGTTCGGCCGTTCGCGGATTGGATTTTCCGTGAACGGCCGAACGGCATGATGGTTGATGTCAACCGGTCAAATCACTCGCGGGGAGCGGCGTTCTCCTCGGGCTGTGCGGCGATCGCGTTGCCGGCCTCGCTGATAATCGATCGCATGGCGTCCTCGGCGGCGTTGCCGTCGCGTTTGCGGATGAACGCCGCGACGTCTCCGTGCAGTCGCAACGCGGCCGCATTGGCCGCCGCCGGCATCAGATTGTGGTGCGTCCGTCCTGTGAGCATGGATGCTATGACGTTTCCCAGAGCGGCGAGCATGCAGTTTCCGGAGGCGATCAAAAGCGTCTTGTGGAACTGTATGTCGGCGTTAAGGTACTCCTCTCCCGATGCGTCGTCGGAATGGGCGACCATGTTGATCGCGGCTTCGGTGAGTGTCGCCCACTGCTCGGGTGTTGAGCGGGATGCGGCGAGACGTGCCGCGATGGGCTCGACGGCGGTTCTCAGCTCCGTCAGCTCTCTGAGTGCGGCGTCCCGTTCGCCGCTGCGCAGTCGCCACTCGATGACCTGTGGGTCGTAGGGGTTCCAGCTGGTGCGTGGGTTCGCCGTGGCACCGGCTTTGCGCTTCACTGTGACCAGTCCCATCGTTTCCAGAACGCGTGTCACCTCACGGGTGACGGTGCGTGATGGAGTGGGCGCCACATTCGGTTGGGGAAGCCGGGTGCCGGTGGCCGTCTCTCCGCTCACCACGGAAAGACCCCAATAATCGAGTAGTCGGTCATGCAGAGTTGTCATTGCGTCTTCTTGTATGTCTATGTCGATTTTTGGCTGTGCTTCTGGCATGTGGAATATTATTGCACCTCTCCATAGATATGTCATGCGTAATGAAGAAATTTGGACACTTTGTTGCGGGGCGCTGGTGTATGACGTATAATTTTTATGTCGTGCGTAAATAATTATAAATTGGAACATGTCAGGCGTATTGATACCAACGCTTATCGGGGAACGATTCTGGCCGCTCACGCTTCTTGGGGGTGTGGGCATGGAATCATCAGGGCCGCGGTACGGATGCCGTCGATGCGTGTTCCGCTGGGACATCCTTGTGGGGGAGGGGCGATGTCTTTCGACACGCAACGAATGAATCCGAATCAGAGTGGTTCCGCCGATGGCGAGGGGGACGATGACGAGGGGGAGAGCTCGGTCGATCCGCCGATGGCCATTGTTGTGATGGGGGTTTCCGGGTCTGGGAAAACCGTTCTTGCCCGCGAGCTGTCGACGATTCTCGATTGGCCCTACGCCGAGGGGGATGATTTTCATCCGACGGACAACATCCGCAAGATGGCATCGGGTGTGCCCCTGGTCGACGCTGATAGATGGGGCTGGCTCAGATCCATAGCCGGATGGATGGATGCGTCCGCGGCGCGTGGCGAGTCCGTCGTCGTGTCCTGCTCCGCGTTGAAAAAGTCGTACAGGGATGTGCTTCGCCGTTCCGGCACCGTGTTCGTGTGCCTGAATGGATCAAGGGACGCGCTGCGGAATCGCCTTGCGGGCCGGACCGGCCACTTTATGAAGGTGGATATGCTGGATTCCCAGTTGACCGATTTCGAACCGCCCCAGGATGATGAGCGACATGTCGACATCGATGTGGGAAGGGGGATGGATCCCGAAGAGGAGGCCATGACGGTTCTCACGATTCTGGGGCTCGCCCCCGCCGCGGATCTCGATTCCGGAATGGTTGGTGCGGGCCGCGGCGATCGTGGACATCGGCCGTCCCGAGTCCCGGCCGGGAAGTAGCGTGGAGGGCATGAGCACCATGCATCTCCTCGATCCCGCGCCCTTTGGGCGGGTTCTTCCCGCAATGGTCACGCCAATGACATCGGATGGACATGTCGATTTCGACGCGGCGGGGCGTCTTGCGTCCCGGCTGGTTTCGGAGGGTGCCGACGGACTCGTCGTCAATGGCACCACCGGTGAGTCTCCCGTGACCCACATGGACGAGAAGGTCGAGCTGGTGCGCGTGGTCAAGGCCGCGGTGGACGTTCCGGTCATATCCGGTGCCGGGTCGAACGACACCGTTCACACGGTGAGGATGACGGAGCTCACCCAGGAGGCTGGGGCGGATGCGGTCCTCATCGTCGCGCCGTACTATTCCCGGCCCTCGCAGGAAGGCATCTACCGGCATTACCAGGCCGTCAATGACGCCACGGACAAGCCCATCATCGTCTACGACGTCCCCGGTCGAACCGGCGTGCGCATACAGCTGGAGACATACCGTCGGCTGGCTGAGCTGAGCCATGTCAAGGCCGTCAAGGAT
Source organism: uncultured Bifidobacterium sp. (assembly GCF_949292005.1). Classification (GTDB taxonomy): domain Bacteria; phylum Actinomycetota; class Actinomycetes; order Actinomycetales; family Bifidobacteriaceae; genus Bifidobacterium. Next base: position 18,707 of record NZ_CASEXV010000061.1, read on the forward strand.
GCCACGGGGGACATCGCCGGGGCGGTTCGCAAGCGCATCGAGACGGGACTGACTTGGTATTCCGGGGATGACGGACTGTTCCTTCCGTTCCTGTCGATAGGCGCCGTGGGCATCATCTCGGTGATCGCACATGTCGCGGCGGCGCCCATGCGTCGTCTTGCCGATGCATTCGACTCCGGGGACATCCATACGGCGCAGGCCTTGTCGGTGCAACTCGCGCCGCTGGTCGAGGCGTTGAATGGAAACGGGTTCCAAGCGGTTATGGCTAAGGCCGCGCTCAAGGTTGCGGGTGCGTTGGACGACACCACCATGCGCCTTCCCAATGTCGGTCCAACGCAGGCCGAACTCGATCGCGCCCGTCAGGGCATGCGCGACGCGGGTCTGCTGTGACGACGATGATTCCTCGTCCGCGCATAGGCGCGGACACCAAATAACAGAAATCCAAGAAGGATATGTCAACAGAAAACAACACCACAACAAACCACCGCAGCCGTCAGAGCAAGTCATCCGACGGGCAGCGCCCCTCGCGGACGGCAAAGGGAGGACGCAACGGCTCCCGCAGGTCGGCCAGGCCACGCGCCACCTCGCCCCAGCAGGGGACGCTGATAGCCCCTCCGAAGTACCGCAAGGGGTCCATGCGCATCGTTCCGCTCGGAGGATTGGGCGAGATCGGGCGCAATATGAATGTGATCGAGTACAACGGTCACCTGCTCCTCATCGACTGCGGAGTGCTGTTCCCCGCCGAGGAGCAGCCGGGTGTCGATCTCATCCTGCCCGACTTCTCGTATATCAAGGACAGGCTCGATCAGGTCGAGGCTCTTGTCCTCACCCATGGTCATGAGGACCATATCGGCGGAGTTCCATTCTTGCTCAAGATGCGGCCGGACATCCCCCTGATCGGATCCAAGCTCACATTGGCCTTCGTAAAAGCCAAATGCGATGAGCACCATCTCAATCCCACAACCGTCGAGGTCAACGGTAGGGACAAGCTCAAGGTCGGTCCCTTCATGCTTGAGTTCGTGGCCGTCACCCACTCTATTCCGGACGCGCTGGCCGTATGCGTGAAGACGCCGGCCGGATCTCTGATCGACACGGGCGACATCAAGCTTGACCAGCTTCCTCTGGACAAGCGAATCACCGATCTGGTGGAGTTCGGCAAGCTGGGCGAACAGGGAATCGACCTGCTCATGATGGATTCCACGAACGCGGAGGTGCCGGGATTCGTCAAGCCGGAGGTCTCCATCGGGCCGGCGCTCGACCGCGCCTTCGCCGAGGCCAACCGCAAGATCATCGTGGCCAGCTTCTCCAGCCACGTCCATCGTGTGCAGCAGGTGGTGGACACCGCGCACAAATACGGCCGCAAGGTGGTGTTCGTCGGGCGTTCGATGGTCCGCAACATGGCCATCGCCTCGGATCTGGGTTATCTGCACATCCCCGAGGGAACCGTCGTCGACCTGAAGAAGTCCCACGACATTCAGGACGACAAGCTTGTGTACATGTGCACGGGATCCCAGGGTGAGCCGATGGCGGCGTTGGGCCGCATCGCGGATGGCAACCACCGCGACATCACCATCAACGAGTTCGACACGGTTATTCTCGCGAGCTCCCTGATTCCAGGCAACGAGCATGGTGTGTACAAGATCATCAACAAGCTGATCCAGCTGGGGGCGCGCGTCATCAACCGGGACAACGCGGCCATCCACGTGTCCGGCCATGCCGATGAGGGCGAACTCCTCTACCTGTACAACATCATCAAGCCCAAGTGCGCGATGCCCATCCACGGAGAGAACCGCCATCTGGTGGCCAACGGTCTGATCGCCGTCAAAACCGGGCTCGACCCACAGAACGTCGTTCTGGCCGAGGATGGAGATGTCGTCGATCTCTATCACGGCAAGGCCGCGATTGTCGGATCCGTTCCGTGCGCGTACGTCTATGTGGACGGCGATTCGGTCGGCGAGCTCACCGATGACGAGCTTGAGAAGCGCAGGATTCTCGGGACCGAAGGATTCGTGTCCAGTTTCGTGGTCGTCGACAGCGAGACGTCCGAGGTGGTGTCGGGACCGAAGATCTATCTCAACGCAGTGGCCGAGGATGAGAGCGAGTTCAACAACGTCCGTCGCCAGATCGTCGGAGAGCTTGAGGATGCCATGCTTCAGGGCACCAAGGATCCGGCCAGACTGCAGCAGCTTATGCGGCGCACGCTCGGAAGCTGGGTGGCGCGTCAGCTTCACCGCAAGCCCATGATCGTGCCCGTTGTGGCGGACATCGCGCGGGATGTGATCCAGGCGCCGCAGGATTCCGCTCAGGAGCAGAGGCGTCCGTGACGGCGGCGGCCGTGGAATATCACA
>NZ_CASEXV010000062.1 GCF_949292005.1 uncultured Bifidobacterium sp.
CGTTGGGCGGCGTCACGGCCACCTATCTGGCCGTCTGCGACCCCCTGGGCGCGGCGCTGGCGGCGGGGCTTCTGTTCAACCGGGCGGCCACGACAGCCGCCTCGAGCTCGTCCGGACCCGGGTCGTTCCAGACCGCCTTCCTCGATGCACTGTGGAACGCGAGCCCCCGGGACGTCGCCATGGGGAACATGACCTTGGCATCGGCGCAATCGGCTCGTCCCGCCGTGGATACGGTTTTTTAGACCCTTCAATTTTATACCCTATTTCTTCATACCTTTTTTCAATACCCCGTATTTTCATACCGGTTTTTCCGGTGAACCATCATTTCCATGCCATATTTTCCGCCACGAAGCGGAGAACAGGAGAACGACCCATGACCAGCGGCACCAACAACAGCACCACCAGCAGCAGCACCACCGGCAGCAGCAACACCGCCACGCCATCGATGCCACCACAACCAACACCGACGCCATCCACACCACAGTCCGCAATGACACAATCCGGTATGGCACAGCCCGCGATTCCGCGATCGGCGACACCGCAATCCGCGGCATCACTGACAACCGCAGCGTCACTGTCAGCCAATCGCTACCCCTACGCCTCCATGCGGTCGGCCTTCGATCTGAGCGCCTACTTCGTCGTGGGCCCGCAGGACACGAAGGGCCGCGACATCGGAGGCGTCGTCGAGGACGCCCTTATGGGAGGGGCCACGTTCATCCAGCTCCGCGCCAAGGACGCCGACGCCAAGGACATCACCATCATGGCGCAGGACATCGCGCAGATCATTGAGGACAACGGCAAATCCGACACCGTCGCCTTCGTGATCGACGACCGGGTCGACGTCGTCTGGCAATGCCGCAACAAGGGGATCAAAGTCGACGGCGTGCACATCGGACAAACGGACATGGAGCCGCGCGAGGCACGCGCCCTGCTCGGAGAGGACGCGATCGTCGGTCTCTCGGCCGAGACGGAGAGCCTCGTGCGGCTCATCAATGAGCTCCCCGCCGGATGCATCGACTACATCGGCGCGGGACCACTGCACTCGTCCACCACGAAACCGGATGCGGCCGCCGTCGAAACCGATGGGAGCCGCCATCTGCTGACCCTTGATCTGGTCGACACCATCGCCCGCGCCAGCGATTATCCGGTTGTGGTGGGTGGAGGCGTCACCGCACAGGACATGGCGGGCCTCGCCTCCACAGGAGCCGCAGGATGGTTCGTCGTATCGGCCATCGCCGGCGCGGACGACCCGCGGGCGGCGACGCGCGAGCTCGTGGAACGCTGGCATCGTGTTCGGGGGGACCGGACACACGGCTATGCGGATCGTCCGCGCAACGCCGACAAAGCCGGGGTCGTGGCGAAGGTTGGGGACGCCGCGACCCCAAACATCACACAATCCGACGGCTTCACCAATGCGAAGGAGGCCCGGCAGGCCGCACGCCTCGCGCGGCAACAGCGCGTCGACATCGCCGCGCGTGGATCGTCGCAACGAGACAGGGCGCACATCCGCAAAACCACACCCATCCATTTCGACAACCAGCACGGCAGCTACGATCTGGAGGTTCCCTACACCGAGATCGCCTTGGAAAACACCCCCGGTGGCGGCCCGAACGAGCCTTTCCGCGACTACAACACCGAAGGGCCGGGCTGCGATCCCAAAGAAGGGCTCGCGCCGCTACGGCTGGAATGGATACGGGACAGGGGCGACATCGAGGAATACGAGGGCCGTCACCGCGATCTGGCCGACGACGGCACCCGCGCCATCAAACGCGGACGAGCCACCAAGGAGTGGCGTGGAAGAACGCACCGACCCATGCGCGGCACGGACCATCCCGTGACCCAGATGTGGTACGCGCGGCACGGAATCATCACCCCCGAGATGCGCTACGTGGCCGAACGCGAGCACTGCGATGTGGAGCTCGTACGCTCCGAACTCGCCAGCGGACACGCGGTAATGCCCTGCAACGTCAACCATCCCGAGGCGGAGCCGATGATCATCGGCGAGAAATTCCTCGTCAAGCTCAACGCCAACATGGGCAACTCCGCCGTCTCGTCATCCATCGACGAGGAGGTCGAGAAGCTCACCTGGGCCACCAAATGGGGAGCCGACACCGTGATGGACCTGTCCACCGGCAATGACATCCACACCACGCGCGAATGGATCCTGCGCAACTCCCCCGTCCCCATCGGCACCGTGCCGATGTACCAGGCGCTGGAGAAGGTCGACGACGACGCGTCCAAACTCTCCTGGGAGCTGTTCCGCGACACAGTCGTCGAGCAATGCGAGCAGGGCGTGGACTACATGACCATCCACGCGGGAGTGCTTCTACGCTACGTGCCGCTGACCGCCAACCGCGTGACCGGCATCGTCTCGCGCGGAGGATCCATCATGGCCCAATGGTGTCTGGAGCATGAGCAGGAGAGCTTCCTCTACACGCACTTCGACGAGCTGTGCGACATCTTCGCCCGCTATGACGTCGCCTTCTCGCTGGGAGACGGACTGCGGCCCGGATCCCTGGCGGACGCCAACGACGCCGCGCAATTCGCCGAACTCATGACGCTTGGCGAATTGTGCCAGCGGGCATGGGACCACGACGTGCAGGTCATGATCGAGGGGCCGGGCCACATCCCGTTCGACACCGTGCGCATGAACATCGAGATGGAGAAATCCATCTGCAAGGGAGCGCCCTTCTACACCCTGGGACCGCTGACGACCGACACCGCGCCCGGCTACGACCACATCACCTCCGCCATCGGCGCCACCGAGATCGCCCGGTATGGGACCGCGATGCTGTGCTACGTGACACCCAAGGAGCATCTAGGACTGCCGAACAAGGACGACGTGAAGCAGGGCGTGATCACCTACAAGATCGCCTGCCACGCGGCCGACATCGCCAAACACCATCCGCACGCGCAGGACCGCGATCTGGCCATATCGAAGGCTCGGTTCGAATTCCGCTGGCTCGACCAGTTCAACCTGTCCTTCGACCCCGACACGGCCATCGCCTTCCACGACGAGACGTTGCCCGCAGAACCGGCCAAAATGGCGCATTTCTGCTCGATGTGCGGGCCGAAGTTCTGCTCGATGGCCATATCGCAGAACATCCGCAAACGGTTCGGCGGTCTCGCGGCGCAGCAGACCATCGTGGACTCCGTCAAAGCCGGAGCGGACGCTCATGCGCAAACCGCATCCACCGCGGGAGCAGCCGCCACCGCGGGAGCCTCGGCATGATCCGCGCAACCACCCTCCCCGCGGTCCTCACCATCGCCGGAAGCGACTCCTCAGGCGGAGCGGGAATCCAGGCGGACCTCAAAACCATGCTCGCCAACGGCGTCTACGGCATGAGCGCCATCACCTCACTCACCGCCCAGAACACCACGGGCGTCAACGCCGTCGCCGACGCCGACCCTTCGATGCTGGCCGCTCAGATCGACGCGGTGTACGCCGATATCCCGCCCGCGGCCGTCAAAATCGGCATGGTGTCGAATGTTGGGCTCATCCGCGCCATCGCGGATCGGCTCGCCGCGCATCAGGCAAGGAACGTCGTGCTTGATCCGGTCATGGTCGCCACCAGCGGAGCGCGACTTATCGACGGATCCGCCGTGTCGGCGCTGGTGTCCCTTCTGTTCCCGCTGGCAACCGTCATCACGCCCAACATCCCCGAAAGCGAAACACTCGCGCGCTGGGATCCGGGATCGATCACCTCGGACGAGGATATGCGGCGCTGCGGGAACGTTCTCGCCGCAACCCACGGGTGCGCGGTCCTCATCAAAGGAGGACACCGAGTCAGCGACGCCAGCGACGTCCTCGTAACACCCGACGGAACGGCCACATGGTTCCGGGGACGACGCATCGACACCTCCGACACGCATGGCACCGGATGCACGCTCTCCAGCGCCATCGCCTCCAACCTCGCCAAGGGATCGGACCTTCCGGACGCCATACGCGAGGCCAAGGAGTATCTGTCCGGAGCGCTGGCCGCGGGACTGTCGCTGGGCCACGGATCCGGGCCGATGGACCATGCGTGGAGATGGCGCGACGGCGACAGTGCGAACGGACCACGCGGTGCGAACGGAAACGATTAGGAGATGAAGCCTACGATGGCCATATCCGAACATCATGACGCCGAAGAACGGCACCACAACGCATCACACCCCACCAAGGAGAGACACATGACCGACCGCAACGCCGAACGACAGACCGTCCCCACGGACCCCGACACCGGCAGACCATACATCAACACCGTGGCCGCCGTGGCCATCGCCCCCAGCGGCGTGGGAGCGGAGCTCAGCGAGTACGTCAGCCAGGCCGTGGGCGTGATCCGCGAATCCGGGCTGCCCAACGAGACCAACGCGATGTTCACCAACATCGAAGGCGATCTCGACGACGTGCTGCGCGTGGTCAGGGACGCGACCATGAAGCTCGCCGGGCAGGGCTACCGCACCGGAGTGACGCTCAAGCTTGACATACGACCGGGATTCACCGGCCAGCTCACGCAGAAGCCGGCGTTGGTCGACACCCTGCTCGACGGCGACGCCACCGGCACCGATCCCCGCCCATAGCCATCTGCTCATAGACATCCGGGGTCCATCTCACACACAACATGATGGACCCCGGATTATCGCAGACTCACGAACGATCTGGCAACACGGGATTCACGCGGTAATAGCGTTCTATATCGTCCTTTGAGATGACCCTGGTACCCGATTCCGAAGGAGCAAGACCACTTCGGGCCTCGCGCCAAGGATTCTCACGATGAGTCCGCTCACTGAGCTCATTGCCAGTGAGCTTCGACAGAGCCTCGCCAACGCGATTGACGATGGCCGATTCACCCGCCGACAACGCCGACGACAGCCTTTTATCAGCGTCGACGTCCTCTGGGCGGATAATGAACATTCTCCTGTGCTGGACATAAAGGTCATAGCACACGGGTCCTCCCCGCCACGCCTGAAAATCCTCCTCAAAGAGGGGACTCCCCGTCGTCGACAACGACTCCGCCTGAGAATAATACGCGAGCTTCTGCAGCTTCATCGTGGTCATGGACCCATAACGCCACAGAATGTACGAAGCGACATTGATGATCGATGTCATTCCGACCTCCCTGTTTACCGACGCCCGATAAGCCCTCACGGCGCATATATCGTTTATCGTAATCAAACCCATCGTCTTAATCCAGGATTCAGCTTTGGTCATATGTCCGTGCCACAATTTAACGGATGACAATCCATGTCGCGCGCGGTCAAGCGAACAAAGCCGGTAGGGTTCTTCGCACCATCGATATGACGGATTCCGTCTCGCAGAACCAGAAAGACGCCATTATCACCGCCACGAGATGGCGTTCACAGCACGTCAAGGCAACAGAGACCTGCTTTTCGACAGTGCTCGACTGCGCATCAGCGATCGACGGCACCGTCGCGACATATCGTATGAAGCGCATGACATCGATCATCAGAAAACTTCAAAGGCCATCATCACATCTGAAACTCGGTGAGCTGGACGATATCGGAGGGTGCCGCCTCATCGTCAACACCATTGATGACGTCAACACGGCAACGGACATTCTCAAGAATCGTCTTAGTCTCAAAAATGGCAATGGCGATAAAAACTATATCGATTCACCCCAGCAAAGTGGGTATCGTTCCCGACACCTCATCGCAAAAATCAACGAGGAAGAGACCTGTCTTCATGTTGAAATCCAAATCAGAACGCGCCTACAACATTGCTGGGCAACAGCCAATGCAGCCATGGGGAAATATATTCTCAGGAATACAAAAGCCCGCAAGTACAAGGCGACGCGAGTGGGTCAGACGCTCAAAGGATTGAGTTCTTCGCAACTGTCTCCAGCCTGTTCGCGATTCATGAGGGCACACCACAGGTTCCGGGACATACGGAATCCAAAGAATCGCTGATAAAACAACTGATGGCATCCGCATGCCGCGAGCAGCTCCTGAGGGATCTTCACGCAGCCACCGATAGCATTTATTCGGTAAGCTCATCA
>NZ_CASEXV010000063.1 GCF_949292005.1 uncultured Bifidobacterium sp.
CCGACCTCGATCTGGATGACCTGCCTTTCCTCCTCGCCGATATGCGAATACACTTGACCCACGGGTGCAACACCTCTCTTCAACGGACATCTAGACAATCTCCAACTCTAGAAGGTGTTGCACTTGCATCTAGACAACAGGATGCGTAAACCGACGATGGCGATTTGCTACGATTTTGACGGGTGCAAACAAGCTACAGCGGTGGAGACGCTACCAGCGGCATCCGTCGGGACACTGTCGCGCTGCTTGAGCCTGAAAGGCCTCGGGTCCAGATCGAGAGCACCGTACGGCTACGCCCGAACGCATTGCTGCTCTCAGGCTATGGGATACGTGAGTGCCGTGCGGTTGTTGTCATGACGGTCTTCTTTCTGTGCGGTCCGCTATACCGATGGAATCTGAAAGGGGTGGCAATCCGCTCGTCGTCAGCGTGGTTTCCCACCATTGGGCTACCTGGGACAGGGGCTCGTTCCAGAGCACACCAGTGGATTGGTAGTCATGCGATAATTGTCTCTCAAAAGGTGTCTAGCCAAAGGAAATTTCCGATTGTGAATTAATGGCATCTGACTACGGATGCGGCTGGTGCCACTGCGCGAAAGGGTGCATCGGTCGGAGAGCCTGGAGAGAAGGCAGCCAATGAATAGCGGGGTGGTACTGTGGACCTCGATTGGTTCCAGGGGTGATGGATCACTGGATAGGATGGCGTGAGAAGAGCCGTTTCTGTTCCCATCGCATAACGCTCCCCGCGTCCGGACCCGGGATTTCATGTTTGATGGGTGGGATTGTGGGAAGGGGGGTTTCAATGAGCAGACATGCCATGGCACACGGGGGGACACGGCGGCCACGCGGGAGGAAACGGGTGTGGCCCCGCGTGCTGGCCATCGCCGGATCATGTCTGTTCGTTCTCGCCGTGGCGGCGGCAGCGGCGGCGTGGGTGCTTTACAATCAGGCTCTCGCCGTCAAGGATCATGAGACCAAGGCGTTGGCATCGTTGAACTCGATCTCCTCCTTGACATCCGCCACGAAAACCTCGACGGTCAAGACGACTATCGCGTCCGCAAGCGCGAACGCGGATGAGGCCCGCTCCATCGCGCATGGACGTTTGTGGAATATCGCCGCCAGAATTCCCGTGATCGGTGGGGATGTGTCCACCGTTCAGGGGATGACCTCCGTTATGGCGGATGTGGTCGGGGACACCGTTCCACGGCTGGTCGATGTGGCGTCCACGCTCCAGAACGCGACGCTCAGCACAGGGGATGCCACCATCAATCTCAGCCCCATACTCGCCTCGCAAAAGGAGATGACCTCCGTCAGCACTGATCTGGCGAAGCTGGTCGACGATTATGATTCTCTCGCAACGCCCAGAACCAGCAAGGTGAGGACCGCGTACCTGTCGGGCAAGACATCTCTGGAATCCTTGGATGACACGGTGTCGGGTCTTTCCGACGGACTGAACATCCTTCCCGATTTTCTGGGATCCGACGGCGCGAAAACCTACGCCATTCTGGCGATGACGACATCCGAAGCGAGATCATCCGGTGGGCTTGTCGGATCCGTGGGGGAGATGAAGACCCAGGACGGGGCGATCAGCATATCGGATTTCCGTTCCAACACCGAGTATCTCCCATATTCCCGGGCGCAGGCCACATCCGACGAGAAACGTCTTTTCTCCGCATGGGGTCCACTGTCCATGTCCTTTGACATCAGGGATTCCGCCGTGTACCCCGACACCTCCCGTGTGGCCTCGGCCATGAAAACCATGTGGACAAGCACACCCTGGGGATCCACGACGACCCTTGACGGAGTGATCCTCGTCGATCCGGTGGTTTTGCAGGAGCTGGTGGGCGCGACGGGAAACATCACGCTACCAGACGGGCGCGTCCTCACCGGAAGCAACACGGCGAAGTTCCTGCTCAACACCGTATACACCGACTACAAGATCTCCGAGCAGGACGAGTTGTTCGGACTGGTCGCCGAACGGGCCGTGAGCAGCGCGTTCTCGAACATGACGTTCAGCAAGCTCGTCACCATCGGGAAGATCATGGGATCAATGGCCCAAGGACGCCATCTGTCCGTCTACGCCTTCGACACTTCCACGCAGAAGACCATAGCCGCCGCCGGACTCACCGCATCGTCGCCCGACAACGAGGAGAAACCCTCCGTGGGCGTGTACCTCACGCAGCAGTCCGCGTCGAAAATGGACTGGTATGTCCACCGCACGTCGCGCGTCGTCCGGAAGTCGTGCAACTCGAACGGATCGCAGACGTATCAGGTCAGCTACACCATGAAGAACACCATCACATCCGCCCAGGCGTCCTCCCTGTCGTCCTACATCACCGGCTACA
>NZ_CASEXV010000064.1 GCF_949292005.1 uncultured Bifidobacterium sp.
GGCATCATCCTCACTGATGGAATCGACCAGTCCATCGACGCGGCCAACGCGTATGCTGCCGAGCATCTGGAGATCCAGACCGCCGACGAGGACGCCGTGATTGCGCGCATACGCAACGCAGGCGCCAGATTCCGCGGACCATACTCGCCGGTCCCGCTGGGCGACTACATGTCGGGGTCCAATCATGTCCTTCCCACCTCGGGCACCGCGCGTTTCGCGTCCGGACTGGGCGTCCACACCTTCATGAAGCCCGTCGAGGTCATCGAATACGACAGAACCGGTCTGGCCGAGATCGCCGCGCGGATCAACACCTTCGCCGTTTCCGAGGATCTTCCCGCCCACGGAGAGTCGGTTCTGAGCCGATTCGTCGATGATCCCTACGACAAGGCCACGCTTGACGAACAGGAAAGAAGGGCCGGGCTGAAATGACCGACGACGCGATACCCGGGTGCCTCCCCCTCCGCAACGATCTGGTGGGGGAGACCCCGTACGGAGCCCCACAGCTTGACGTGCCGGTATGCCTGAACGTCAATGAGAATCCCTACCAGCCAAGCAACGACGTGGCCGACTCCATCGCGAAACGAGTGAGGCGGATCGCCACCACGCTCAACCGGTACCCCGACCGCGAGCATGTCGCTCTTCGTAAGTCGTTCTCCGACTACCTCGCGAAGGAATCCGGGGTGCGTCTTCCCTATGAGCAGCTGTGGGGGGCGAACGGCTCCAACGAGGTCATGCTCCAGCTTTTCCAGGCCTTCGGCGGGCCGGGACGGACGGCTCTCGGTTGTGACCCGACGTATTCGATGTACCCCGAATACGCCCGCGACACCTTCACCACATGGAAGGTCGTCCACCGGCGTGACGATTTCACCGTCGATGTTGATGCGACCATCGACGCGATCACGACGGTGAGGCCATCCCTCGTCGTGATCACCAGCCCCAACAATCCCACCGGAACGCCATTGCCGATGGACCAGCTGACCAGCCTTCTCAAGGCATGCGGCAAGGCCGGCGTCGAGGGGGCGGTTGAAGGCACGCATCCCGTCCTCGTGGTCGACGAGGCGTATATCGAGTTCCGAGATCCGGGGACGCCGAGTGCGCTCACGCTGCTCGACGGCCAGGAGAATCTTGCGGTCAGCCGCACCATGAGCAAGGCCTTCGCATTCGCCGGAGCCCGAGTGGGGTATCTCGCGGCGTCGAGGGGAATCATCGACTCGGTGCGCATCGTGCGCATGCCCTACCATCTTTCCGCCGTCACACAGGCGGCCGCGCTCGCCGCGCTCGAGCATACGGACGAGCTTCTCGCGCAGGTCGACCATCTTCGGCGCACCCGTCATGAGACGGCCCAGTGGCTTGCCACCCGTGAATATCATGGACATCCATTGCGTGTCGCCGAATCGCAATCGAACTTCCTGCTTTTCGGTGGGGATTTCGAGGATCGCCAGCGCGTGTTCGACGAGCTTCTCCAACGTGGCGTCCTCATCCGCGTGGTAGGCCCCGAGGGGTGGCTGCGCGTGTGCATGGGAACCGACGAGGAGATGGCGCGCTTCCGGCAGGCTTTGGACGAGGTGCTCGCTATCGTCTGAGGTGATGAGGCGTGGGTGGTGCGGCGACGTGGTGACGGAACGGTGGAACGGCGGTGATCCGGATCGACGCGACGTACGCGGACAGCCACAGACGTAAACAGCCATAACGGACATTGACGGGCATAGACGTAAACAGCCAAAGACGTAAGGAGTGCGACATGTCACGAACCGCGACCATAGTGCGCAAAACAAGTGAGTCGTCCGTCGAGCTCAGTCTCGACCTCGATGGCACCGGCATCACCAACATCGACACCTCGGTGCCCTTCTACAACCATATGATGACCGCTCTGGGCAAGCACTCGCTGATCGATCTGACGATCAAAGCCAGCGGCGATACGGACATCGACGTGCATCACACGGTCGAGGACATCGCGATAGTCTTCGGCGAGGCGCTACGGGAGGCCCTTGGGGACAAGAGAGGAATCCGGCGGTTCGCCGACGCCACCGTACCTCTCGACGAGGCACTCGCCAGGGCGGTGATCGACATTTCCGGACGGCCATACGTGGTGTGCACAGGGGAGCCCGAAGGTTTTGAATACGCCATGATTGGAGGGCACTTCACGGGATCGCTGGTGCGCCACGTTATGGAGTCCATAGCACTGCACGCTGGCATCTGCCTTCATCTTCAGCTTCTTGCCGGCCGTGACCCGCATCATATCGCCGAAGCGGAGTTCAAGGCCGTCGCGCGCGCACTGCGTGTGGCCGTCGAGCCCGATCCGCGCGTCACCGGCATTCCCAGCACCAAAGGGGCCTTGTGATGGCACTGACCGACGATAATTCGGATTCCGAGGCCGATTCCTCTTCGGATTCCTCTGATTCTGGTTCGTTTGATTCTGGTTCGCTTCACGCAGGGTCCTCTGATGCGGGCTCGTCCGACTCCGGATCGTCCGGCGCCGCTCATCTAAGTGAGGAGCAGATCCAGGACGAACTTGACCGATTCCAGCAGGAGCTTGAGTCCGGCGTTCCCATGACGGCGAACGATGGCGGTTCGGATTCCGCCGGCACAATGGATGTCCCATTCGGCAGCGAGGATTCCGGCGGTTCGTCGGATCCCGGCGGGTCAGCGGATCCTACAGCGTCATTCGACGACGAACTGCAGGGACTGCTGGGAAACAAGGCGAAAGTGGCGGTGCTCATCACTCGCCTCGCCTCGGCACGGCTTCTGTCCGCCTTCTGCAGAATGTCGCAGATCGACGCCAGCTGCATGGATGCAGCGCAGGGAGCGGTGGCGATTCTGCGTGATCTTGACGGTGATGCTCCGGAAGCCGCCGCTGAGGACATCACCTCGGTCGTGTCGGGCATGTCCGTCATCCTTGCCGTCAACCGCGCCGACAAACTTGTGGCCACCTTGTACATCAAAGGGAAGGCGGGGAAAAGCTTCGCGCCGCCGTTGCTTTTCGCGTCCACATCCTCCCTCGTTGAGGACCTCATGCTCGGCATCTCGTCGATCGAGGATCTTCGGGTGCAGGGGGTGACTTTGTTTTCGACGGCCGACCTTGACGAGGACGCGGCGATGGGAATCATTCGGGCTAGCACGCGTTCGCATCGGGATGGAAATCCGCATAGGGCAGAATGATGTGGAACGAACGATGTGGAACGGGAGACGGGACGACGATGAATCGAAACGGATCACAATGGGCATGACGTGCGCGAATCGGAGGGGTTGACGGTATGAGATCAGCGGTTGTTTTCGATTACGGCTTCGGCAATGTGCGTTCCATGATGAGGGCTCTGTCCAACTGCGGTCTTGACGTGGCGCTGACGTCCGACCACGGCCAGGCGATTGAGGCCGATGGTCTGGTCGTTCCCGGGGTCGGAGCATTCGCCGCGTGCATGGAGGGGCTGCGCGCTGTCGGCGGTGACCGTGTCATCATCGAAAGGCTGAGAAAGGGCCGTCCCGTTCTTGGCGTTTGCGTGGGTGAGCAGATTATGTTCACGCAAGGTCGTGAGAACGGCGAGCCGTCGGAAGGATTGGGGCTGATCGGCGGAAGTGTCGACCGTCTCGACGCGGACGTCGTGCCGCATATGGGATGGGACACCGTCGCCGCTCCGGAGAATTCGGTTCTGATGAGGGGCGTCGAGGGGGAGCGTTTCTACTTCGTCCATTCCTATGCGTCTTCGACCGCCGATCCCGTGGATTTCAGTGGCATGGGAATAAGCTCCCATGATGATGCGCAGGTGACGTGGTGCGATTATGGTCGTAGCCGTTTCGTCGCCGCCTATGAGAGGGGGCCGCTGTCCGCCACGCAGTTCCACCCGGAGAAGTCGGCCGGTGCCGGGGAGAGGCTTTTGCGAAACTGGATCGCCACGTTTGAATAGCGTTATTTGGATGGCGTTATTTGAAACGATGTCGAATGGAATGGCGTTGAATGGCGTTGTCAAGTTTCGTGAGGAAGAGGAATTCGGATCCGTTCGTGTTGACGGATCTTGCGCCGAGTGGCCTCGATCGAAACCTCACCCTGAGGGCTCGGGCCGAGGTACGAGGTCGGCGCTCCGGGATTTACATATACGTTGACATATCAGGCATTGGGAATGGAGAAAGGTTCATCATGTCACTCACACTTCTTCCGGCGGTTGATGTCCGCGATGGGAAGGCCGTCCGCCTTCGGCAGGGGGAATCGGGATCCGAAACCGATTACGGCAGTCCGTTGGAGGCCGCGCGCACATGGGTCGAATCGGGGGCGTCATGGATTCATCTTGTCGATCTGGACGCGGCGTTCGGCACTGGAGACAACCGTGAACAGCTGAGTGGAATCGTCAATGAGCTTGGAGATCAGGTCAATATCGAGATGAGTGGCGGCGTTCGCGACGACGACAGTCTTAAGGCGGCGCTGGATGCTGGGGCGGCGAGAGTCAACATCGGCACCGCCGCGTTGGAGGATCCCGACTGGACCGCCGGAATCATCCGCAAGTATGGCGATCGTGTGGCCGTCGGTCTTGATGTTCGCGGCCATACCCTTGCGGCCAGAGGGTGGGTCAAGGAGGGTGGCGATCTTTTTGAGACGATGGCTGCCTTGGACAAGGCCGGCTGCTCGAGGTACGTGGTGACTGATGTGGCACGTGACGGAATGATGAGCGGGCCAAACATCGAACTGTTGCGCGAAGTGGCCGAGCGCACTGACGCGAAGGTCACGGCATCGGGTGGAATCTCGAGTCTTGACGATCTTCGCGCGATTGAACGGCTGTCTTCTTTGGGAGTTGATTGCGCGATTCTGGGCAAATCCCTCTATGCCAGGGCATTCACCCTTGAGGAGGCGCTTGAGGTCACTCGCTAGACCGGGCATATGCACAACGCCAGTGACACGAGCATCTGAGATGCGCTTGAGGTCACTTGCTGGACCGGATTCTGTCTAGTGCCCGTGAAGGCGGCTGATGGAAGTGTGGGTGCGGCCATGGTGTGGGTGCGGAAGTCGGCGTCTGTGTGGCTTCGGGGAAGACGACGTATCATCTCAGCACCAATTTTCACCGGAATCGCCGCAGTCTTGCCGTCAACACCACTGATTCGAGCGGGTGCCACCGTTCGTTGGGCGGATATCGCGTTCGTTGGGCGGGTATGTCGCAAAGACCTTTTTCAGAGCCTTGGTATTCCGCCATTTTGGGGAGGTCGGAGCTTGTGTCTACTCAGGGGACCCGCCCAATGAACGGAGAATCCGCCCAATGAGCACCTACATCGAGGGGGATTGAGCGGAATCGAGGGGATTCCGCCCAATGGGCACCGGTATTGACTGTCATTATGGGGACAACCCGCCCAACGAGTGTGGGTGTCGGCGAGGGCCCCTTCTTCGGCCACTGGGACGCGAGGAACGAGAGGAAGGATGTCCCCCGTATCGGATGCCTCCACTATCGGGTGCCCCCCACTATCGGGCGGCCTCCTAACCGCGCATCGCACTGTAGGATCCGGCATCGCAGCAGGCCAATATGCCATATCAGGATGCGATTCGGCGTGTCTTAACCTCCTGTCATATAGGCGTGGAACCATGGGCAGTATGGATAAACAGCAGGAGTTCGCTCTGCGCACTGTCGAGGAACGCGATGTGCGCTTCATCCGTTTGTGGTTCACCGATGTTCTGGGGACATTGAAGTCCGTGGCCATCGCGCCGGCCGAGCTTGAAGCCGCCTTCGAAGAGGGACTGGGATTCGATGGGTCGGCGATCGAGGGCATGACCCGTGTCTCCGAGGACGACATGATCGTCAAGCCGGATCCTTCGACCTTCCAGATTCTTCCGTGGCGTGGCGGTCCTCAGGGCACTGCCCGCATGTTCTGCGACATTCTCACGCCCGAGGGCGAGCCGTCGCTCGGCGATCCCCGACACGTGCTCAAAACCGCTTTGGAGTCAGCCAAAGAGAAGGGATTCACCTTCTACGTCCATCCGGAGATCGAGTTCTATCTCTTCGAACGCCAGGACGACTGGTCGACGCCCCCCGTGCCGATCGACGAGGGTGGATACTTCGACCATGTTCCGCGCAGTCCGGGGATGGACTTCCGCCGCGCCACGGTCAACATGCTCGAGCAGATGGGGATTTCCGTCGAATACTCCCATCATGAGGCGGGCCCGGGGCAGAACGAGATCGATCTGCGTTACGCCGACGCGCTCACCACGGCTGACAACATCATGACGTTCCGGACAGTTGTGAAGGAGATCTCACTTGAGCGCGGCATCCACGCCAGCTTCATGCCCAAGCCGCTTTCAGACCAGCCCGGATCCGGCATGCACACGCATCTGAGCCTGTTCGAGGGTGATTCGAACGCCTTCTACGAGGCTGGCCAGGAGTTCAACATGTCGTTGGTCGCCCGTCAGTTTGCGGCGGGAATCCTGTATCATGCGGCAGAGATCTGCGCCGTCACGGACCAGTACGTGAATTCCTACAAGCGTCTATGGGGTGGCAACGAGGCCCCTAGCTATATCTGCTGGGGGCACAACAATCGTTCCGCGCTCCTGCGCATCCCCCAGTACAAGCCAGGCAAGGGCAACTCCGCGCGTATGGAGTTTAGGGCCCTGGACGCGGTGGCGAACCCGTATCTGGCGTTCGCGGTGCTGCTGGCCGCGGGGATGGATGGAATCGACAAGAAGATGACGTTGGGTGAGCCCACAAGCGATGCCGTCTGGGAGATGACGGACGCCGAGCGTCAGGCGATGGGCATACAGCCGCTTCCGCAGTCCCTCGATGAGGCTCTTGCGGTTATGGAGAGGTCCGATTTCGTCGCGGGCGTCCTCGGAGAGCACGCGTTCGAGTACTTCCTGCGCAACAAGCATCAGGAGTGGGAGGATTATCGCCGGCAGGTGACGCCATTCGAGTTGAAGAAATACCTTCCCCGTCTCTAGGGGGGCGTGTCCATTCGATGTCCGATTCCGTCACCGGGGCGGATTCCGTGCGTTCGCCGTCAGAATCTGCCCCTTTCTTCACCGTGCCAGTCGTCACGTTGATAGCTTCCACCTTCCTTTTGGGTATGAGCGAGTTCGTCATTGTCGGCGTTCTTCCGGACATCGCTGCGAGTCTGTCCGTGTCCGAGGTGGACGTCGGGAATCTGGTCGCCCTGTTCGCACTTGTCTAGGCGCCTCTCACCCCGTTCGGCTCGGCCTACATCGCCCGGTTTCCGCGTTTCCGTGCGCATCTTGTGCTGATGATGGTTTTTCTGGTGGGGAATCTGCTGTGCGCTTTCGCCACAACATACGCTCTGCTTGTGCTGGGTCGTGTGGTCATTGCGGTGGTGTCCGGCACGTTGGTCGCGGTGGCGATGACGTATGCGCCTGACGTGGCGTCGCCCGCCAACAGGACGCGCTTCATCGCCTGGTTTTTTTCGGGTTTCTCCATCGCGTCGGTCGCCGGAGTTCCTCTGGGAACATGGCTGGCGGGATTGGCGGATTGGCGGTGGGCTTTCCATCTCATCGACGTTCTGACGGTTCTTCTGCTGGTGGTGATGGTTCTGGTTCTGCCACATGGAGGCGAACCCATGCGCGTGGGTTTCCTCGCGCAGTTTCGTCTGTTTTTCGACCGCCGCATCCAGATTGGTGTGATGGCGGTGGTGCTCGGCGCGGCGGCGAGCTACTGCTTCTACACCTACCTCACGCCCATCATGCGCGATGAGATCGGGATCGGTCAGCGTTACGTGGGTGTCGGGTTGGCGGTGTTCGGCATCGCATGCCTGTGGAGCAACCTTGCCAGTGGTCGTTTGGCTGCGCATGGGGTTGGCGTCGAGCCCCTGTATCGTGTTCGCTCGGTGTATCTGATTCAGGCGGCGTTCTGTGCCTTCTTGCGTTCGCGGGATTGTCCCCGGTGTTCGGCTCGCTGGTTCTGATCGTGTTGGGAACGATGATGTACCTGCAGAATTCTGCGTCGCAGGTGCTGTACATGGACACCGCAGCGCCATCACATCCCGGGTCGATGAATCTTGCGGCCTCGCTGAACTCCATGTCGTTCAACATCGGCATCGCAGTCGGCTCCGCTGTGGCCGGTGTCGTCAACGACTTCGTCGGTCTGCGGTGGCTGGGTCCGGCGGGTGCGCTGTTCGCGCTGCTGGCGGCCGTCAGCGTCATGTGTCTGAAGGGTTATGTCGGGTCGGAGAACCATCCCGCGTCGATGAGCCAGAAGTTGCGGTTGCCGTAGCTCGAGCACGAGTCTCCCTCACCTGCGCCGGCCTTGAGGGCGGCGGTGTTGGGCTGATATGGCGTGTAGATGTACAGCAGGCTGGTGGCTTTGCTTCGGATGACGACGTTGGTTCCTCCGCAGGAGGAGTCGGGATGGAATCGGATGTACGTGGGGCGTCCGACGGGGTATCCGTACTGGTCCTCGTGGGCAAGGTAGTAGCGCATGCGTCGGGCGGAGCCGAACACCTGGTTGAAGAATCCGGCGTATTGGGGGTTGCAGTCCGCTGTGTCCGGACAGCTCAGGCCCATGGCGGCTTCGAATTGGAATGATGTGGGGTTGTCGGAGGTGACGAGATGCTGCTCTTTCTGGAGCATGGTGAGGAGCACCGCGGGGCTGATGGAGCATGCCTGGGCGGTTTTCGCGATGATGGTGGCCGCGGTCGCCTTTCCGGACCGGTCCGCAGTGTATTCCTTGCATAGGTCGTCGGCCTTCTGTCGGGTCGTGGTGAAAGTCGCCGAACGCAGGCAGGTCGTTCCCGTGCAGGATGCGCCCTTCTCGTCGAGGAACGCCTGGATCTCCTTGGCGCTCATGGCTTGTCCGTTGAAGAACTTCGCGTCGGAGATGATGTTTCCGGGGTCGAATCCGTATTCGGCCAGCAATGTTTTCTGACGGTCCTCAGCCGCGCGGACCTCGGCCTCGTACTGGATGAGCCGCACGGATCCCATGACCAGCGCCAGCACAATGATCACGCATAACACGGCCGATCCGGCGATGCCGATCCTGCGCCACACGCCGCCGCGCCTCCACTGGGAGCGGATGGTGCGGATCGGATGTCTGAGAAGATGGGAGAGCCGATGTGATGACTGTCGGCGGCCCTTCGAGCTGCGATGATGTGGTGATGCGCCGCCGGAGCGGTGTCCTCGTTGCCAGAGACCATTCATGACAGCACCTTGCGGATGCGTTGCAGGCTGACGGGTTTCGACGCCCCTAGTTCCTGCGCCCAGAGCGACACATAGAACTCCTCCAGCATCCAACGGGCGGTGGTGGCGGATTCCATCGCGGCGTCGTGCCGGGGGCCGGATGGCTCGTTGCGGGCGGAGGCCAGGGCCTTGTCGACGATTCCGCGCGCCTCGTCCGCCTGCCATGCCCAGCGGACATCGCGGTCGCGGTTCCTGCGCGCCTTCTCAAGTCGGAAGAGGTCCGCGTGGAGGTATCTGTCGATGGATGGCAGTGCGTATGGCGGTGTGGACGCGATGAAGCCGGGGGTCACAAGTGTGGCGATATGGGCGCGGATTCCCTGAAGGACGGACAGCATGGGCAGGTCCGCCGGACCTGAGACCGATTTGTCCACTTCGGCGTATCTTGTCAGGATGGCGATCACGTCATGGGCGACCGCGTACACGGTGTCCTCGTAGATTTCCCCGACCTCCTGCACGGCTTCCGCCAGAGCGGCGTCATCCGTCAGGGTTGACGTGTCTGGTATGAGTCGTTTGACGGCGGCCATCTGTAGGTCCTCGACCAGTTGTCGTGTGGAGGAGTAGGGGGCGGACGCGAGCATCAGAGCCTCCGCGCCCAGCCAACGGGAGGATATGCGGTCGTCGGGGAGACGCAGGGTTTCGTATGCCGCGCGCCAGAGCATGGATGAGCGTGATTCCGTCGTGGCGCCCACTTTGTGGAGCAGATTCGCACGTTCCACGACGGCACCGCGTCCCTGTGCGGCTTGGACTTTGGTGGTCACCGCATTCCGCGCCGATTTCTGAGCTTGGGTGGCGAAGCGACGTTGGAGGTCGATAAGGGATTTTCCCGTTCCCAGAACCTCCGGAGCGGGTCGGGCGCCGTGCGGACGATGGCGGGCCTGTCCTTGTCCTCTCCTCGCTTTTCCAGAATGCGGAGAGCCCTTTTCGATGCTGAACGTCATGCTCAGATATGGCGATAAGCGTTCCATAAGATCGGGTGTGAACACCTCGGGATGGATCTGCGCCCCAATCGCCTCGATCGCAGCCCGCGTGAACGCATGGAAGAAATCGGGCCAGCGGGCCGCGGAGCCGTCGTCGTTGGCGGGTGGGAGCGTGGGGCGTCCGTCATGAAGAGACCCTGGCAGCTCCGGATAGTGGTTGTCTATCCAGAGGCGGATGGATCGCGCCGCGTCCGGGGCGGGAACGAACTGAACCCGGAGCGCCTTGGGCAGGGCGCGGATCATGCCGATGATCAGCTCGTCCAGAAGGCCGGGAACGTTCCAGGTGAATTGTTCCGGGGACAGCCTCGACAGCGTCGGAAGCGGGATGTGCACGGTGACGCCGTCGCTGGGGTCGTGCGGATCATAGATGTAGCTCAGGCGAAGATGGAGGACCGTTCCATCCGAACCCAGCGCATGCCAGGTATCCGGGTAGTCGTCCGCGCTGACCATTGGGGAGTCGGTGAGACGGTCGACTGAGGAGGGATCGAAGTCCAGCAGCGTCGGATGCTCGTCATGCTCGGTCCGCCACCAGTGGGCGAGTGCCGCGACTGAGGTGACGTCCATCGGGAGAACGGACTCGTAGAACTGTGCGAGATCCTCGTCGTTCACGGTGTCGGCGGGCTGCCTTGTGCGGTTGGTGTCGTCGTCGGCCTGTTCGATGAGGTCGAGGTTGTTTCTGACGAAGTCGTCATGGTCGAAACGCTCGTGGATGTCGCCCTCGACGAGTCCTTGGCGGATAAGCATATCGCGGGCCTGGGCGGGATTGATCCGCCCCCACTGAACCGTTCGGTCCGAGACGATGGGGAGGCCGTAGAGCAGCAGTTTCTGGTGGGCGACGGCCGAGCCGCGTGATCCCGACCAATGGGGTTCGGCGTAGGTGGTGCGCAGTAACGGTCCCGCCAGGTTTTCGGCCCACTCCGGGTCGATCGCCGCTGTGTATCGGGCCCATAGGCGGGAGGTCTCCACAAGTTCGGCTCCCATGACCCATGCCGGAGGGTTCTTGGCGACGCTTGAGGCGGGAAAGATGGCGAAATGGGTTCCGTGGGCTCCTTGGTAGTCGTTCTTCGCCATTTTGGCAGCGCGTTTGAGGGCCCGTGCCCGTGCTGCGCCGCGCAGTCCGGCGACATCCGACGCCTTGGGCTCATGGATGGTCTGCATGCCGATCGTCGACAGCAGGCCAGCAAGCATGGAACGGTGTATTCCCTCGGCGTCCCACGATCGGCAGAGACTGTGCGCCGCCTGATGGTCGGCGGGAAGGGACAAAATGTCCTCTCCGGGACGGCTGATGGGTTGTGGCTCGCCGACCCGAAAATGCAGTTCACGGCACATTCCACGAAGCTGCGACACCAGATCGCGCCATTGCCTCAGACGGAGGAAGCTGAGGTACTCGTCGCGGCACAGGCGACGAAGGGAGGAGTTGCTCGGCTCGCCGTCACTGGGGAATACCGTGTCCCAGAGGTTGAGGGCGGTCAGAAAATCACTGCTCGGGTCGGCGTAGCGATTGTGCAGGCGGTCAGCCTCATCGCGTTTCTCATCGGGTCGTTCCCGTGGGTCCTGAAGGCTGAGGAACGCCACGACCACAAGCACGCAGGCCAGCGTGTTGGGGGTCGTGCGGCGACCCGCCTCGATGACCATGCGTCCCAGCCGCACATCGACGGGAAGGCGGGCCAGCTGCCGTCCTATCGCGGTGAGTGCGGCCTGCCCACGTCGGCGTGATATGGCGCCAAGTTCGGCAAGCTCATTGAAACCGTCGGACACGGAACGTACATCCGGAGGGTCGATGAATCCGAAATGGGTCACGTCCTCCGTCGTCCGGGCCACGCCCACGGACAGCATGTGCAGGACGACCGCTCCCAGCGAGGTGCGCAGTATCTCAGGGTCGGTGAATCGCGGGCGCGTCTCGTAGTCCTCGGACGAGTACAGGCGTATCGCGATGCCATCGGCCACGCGTCCGCATCGGCCTGACCGCTGGTTCGCACTCGCCTGGGATATCGGTTCGATAGGAAGACGCTGGACCTTCGCGGTTTTGGAATAGCGTGAGATGCGCGCTGTTCCGGGGTCCACCACGTATCGGATTCCGGGGACGGTCAGCGAGGTCTCGGCGACATTGGTGGCGATGATGATGCGCTGGTGTTTGTGGGATTCGAACACGCGATGCTGGTCCTTGGCGGAGAGCCTGGCGAACAGAGGCATGATCTCCAGCGCGTCGGGACGCCGCATATCGCTGGCGCGGGGCCCAAAATGGCGTCGCAGGGCCGATTCAAAGTCGTGGATGTCGCGCTCGCCGGATGCGAAGACGAGTATGTCGCGCGGTCCGGAGTCGTGGCTCGACCGTAGAACCAGCTCGGCGCATGCGCGGACCACTGAGGTCGGCATGTCCAAGGGATCCGTGCCCTCAGCGCCGAGTCCGTCGGGGAAACCCGGGATGTGCCGTGTCAGCGCCGACGGGCCGTCCGGTGGCTCGTAGACGATCTGGACGGGCCAGGTCCGTCCCGACACCTCCACCACGGGGACGCTGGCGTGCAGAGCATGCGCGAAGTGGTCGCGGAATTTCTGCGAGTCGATCGTCGCCGACGTGATGATGAGTTTGAGATCGGGACGACGGGGGAGAAGCGAGGTGAGATATCCCAGAAGGAAGTCGATGTTGAGGCTGCGCTCATGTGCCTCGTCGATGATGACCGTGTCATACCGGGACAGCATGGGATCGCGTTGTATCTGGGCGAGAAGGATGCCATCGGTGACGATGCGCAGTCGTGTGCCGGGCGAGCTTTCGTCAGTGAAACGCACCTGATAGCCGATTTCTTTGCCGAGCCTCACGTGCATTTCGTCGCACAGCCGTTCGGCGACGGTTCGCGCGGCGATGCGTCGGGGTTGGGTGTGAACGATCTGATGTCCGTGCTCGCCGCGGCCCATCTCAAGAAGCATCTTGGGTATCTGCGTCGTCTTGCCCGACCCGGTCTGACCGGAGATGATCACGACCTGGGAGGAGCGTATGGCCGCGACGATGTCGTCGTGCGCGGCGCTGACGGGAAGTTCGGATGGGTAATCGTAGATCATGCGGCTCGTGACACCTCGATGATCCTGAACCCTTTGGCGCTGGAATGCTTCGATACGTCGAATCCGGACCCTAGGACGTCGGCAAGCCATCGCATAAGCGAGTCCGATCCCAGATTGCGTTGGACGACGAGATACGCCTTTCCCGTGTCGGTGAGGCGGGGAAGCCATCTGGTCAGGAGTTCGTGGAGCTCGTCCTTGCCGACGCGGATGGGGGGATTCGACCAGATGATATCGAATGTCAGATCGGTGGGAACATCATCGGGAAGGGCCGTCCGAATCGTCGTGATGCCGTTGGCGGTGGCGTTCGTCCGTGTCAGGTCGAGGGCACGCTCGTTCACGTCCACGGCCCACACCTGGGATTGCGGGGATTCTTGAGCCATCGCCAGCGCAAGAGGCCCCCAGCCGCAACCCAGGTCGAGCATGGTTCCTTGAGATGGCAATTGCGGGGCGTTGCGCAGCAGAACGGACGTTCCCAGATCGAGCCGATGCGACGAGAACACCCCGTTCGACACTTCGACCCGGGTGTCGCGTCCGCGAAGGCTCACGTTCAGCGTTCTGCGCTCATCCTTGGAGGAGGGGTCGGCGGTGAAGTACTGCTGTGTGGCATCGCTGTGGGGGTTCATGCTTGTTCTCGTTCCTCATCCTCGTCTCATGCCCCGCGTGTTCCTGCGAAGCTCCGTCCGGACCCGGCCATGACAGTCCAATCTGTATTGTCGTCCAACCCGATGATAATAACGACCATAGTTCCTAGGTAAGAGGTGTCTTTGGGCCATAAGAGCGATAGTCGTCGTCCGGTTTCCCATGCGGATGGCAGTGATGTGACGATTGAGGATGAAATCGTCGATGTCGATGTCGATGTCGATGTCAGTGGGGACGATGACGCCTCGCATGATGTGTTGTCCGACCATTCCCAGATCCTTCTTGACCGGTCCGCGACGGGCGCCCGGTCGGAGGAGGGGCAGGAGGAGTGGCGCGAAAGGGAGGCGCGCAACCAGTTCAAGCATGTGGAGGGGTTGGGCGAGCTCCAGGATGTCACCGAGGTCGAATATCGCCGGCTTCGTCTTGAGCGGGTCGTTCTGGTGGGAGTGTGGTCCAGCGCCACCGGAAGCCTTGGCCAGGCGGAGGAGTCCCTTCGCGAGTTGGCCGCCCTCGCGCAGACCGCGGGCGCCGTGGTGTGCGATGGGCTGCTGCAGCAGCGTTACCGTCCGAATGCCGCCACGTATGTGGGTTCGGGTAAGGCGAGAGAGTTGGCGGGCATCGTCGCCGCCGTCGAAGCCGACACGATCATTGTGGATGATGACATGGCCCCCAGCCAGCGACGTGCGTTGGAGGACGCGACCAAGGTGAAGGTCGTGGACCGCACTGCGGTGATTCTTGACATCTTTGCCCAGCATGCCACGAGCCGTGAGGCGAAGGCCCAGGTGGAGCTCGCCCAGCTTGAGTACATGCTTCCACGCCTTCGGGGATGGGGCGGGTCGCTGTCGCGCCAGGCGGGAGGACGAGCCGCGGGCGCGGACGCGGGCATTGGATCTCGTGGTCCCGGTGAGACGAAAATCGAGATGGATCGTCGCGTCATTCGTTCGCGCATCGCGCGCCTTCGTCGGCAGATCGCACAGATGGCTCCCGCGCGTGACGTCAAACGCGGATCGCGTCGTCGCTATGGTCTTCCTACGGTCTCGGTGGTGGGATACACGAACGCGGGTAAGTCCTCGCTGACGAATCGTCTGACGGGATCGGGGGAACTGGTCGAGAACGCCTTGTTCGCGACGTTGGACACCGCCGTGCGCCGTGCTCAGTCTCATGATGGGCGGTCCTATGCCTATGTCGACACGGTGGGTTTCGTTCGTCGCCTTCCGACCCAGCTTGTGGAGGCGTTCAAATCCACCATGGAGGAGGTCGCGCAGGCGGATATCATCCTCCACGTCGTAGACGCCTCGCATCCGGACCCCTTCGGACAGATCGACGCGGTGAACGCCGTTCTTGAGGGCATCGAAGGTGTGGAGGAGATTCCGCGGATCCTTGTGTTCAACAAGGTGGACATGGTCGATTCCGTGGTGAGGCGGCGTCTGGAGTCCCTGCAGCCGGATGCGCGTCTGGTGTCGGCTTACAGCGGGGAGGGCGTGGAGGATCTTCGCCGCGAGGTGGAGGGGATGCTTCCCGTTCCCGACGTGCATGTGAGCGGGCTTCTTCCATATTCGGCGGGTGATGCGCTGGCTCAGGCGCGACGGTTCGGCCGCGTGGATTCCGTCGATTACCGTGACGACGGAATGTGGATCGAGGCCGATGTCGATCCCGCTCTTGCGTCGAGGATCGTCCGGGAATGCGCTGAATGATCAGGCCAATGATCGGGTCAATGGTCTGGCCATTCGATAGAGGTCCGAAAGCGGACGAGAACGCCCCGCGAATGGCGCTGAATGGGCCGAGAGTAACGCGACATAGGCAAAACTTATACGTCACAGTGTGTGGATAGAGTACAACCGACGAAGAAATTTCCCGGTATGAGCCGGAAGTCAGCCGAAGAGAGGTCCGATATATGGTGCATTCACCGATCAAGCCCACCAAACTCGCCGTCATTGGAGCGGGGGCCGTGGGGTCAACGCTCGCCTTCGCCGCCGCGCAGCGGGGTGTGGCACGCGAGATCGTTCTTGAGGATATCGCCAAGGAGCGGGTCGAGGCCGAGGTTCTTGACATGCAGCACGGCTCGAGTTTTTATCCCACCGTCTCGATTGACGGCTCGGACGACGTCGAGATCTGCAGGGACGCCGACATGGTGGTCATCACGGCCGGAGCCCGTCAGAAGCCTGGTCAGTCACGGCTCGACCTTGCCGGGGCGACCATCAACATCATGAAGTCGATCATCCCCAGTGTGGTCAACGTGGCGCCGAACGCGGTGTACATGCTGATCACCAACCCGGTGGACGTCGTCACCCACGTCTCCATGAAGTTGTCGGGGCTTCCGACGAATCAGATGTTCGGCTCGGGAACCAACCTTGACTCCGCGCGCCTGCGTTTCCTGATCGCCCAGCAGACTGGTGTGAACGTGAAGAACGTGCATGCCTACATCGCAGGCGAGCACGGCGACTCCGAGGTGCCGCTGTGGGCCTCCGCGACAATCGGTGGAGTGCCGATGTGCGACTGGACTCCGCTGCCTGGCCGCGAGCCGCTGGATGCCGCCAAGCGCGAGGAGATTCATCAGGAGGTCAAGAACGCCGCCTATAGGATCATCAACGGCAAGGGTGCGACGAACTACGCCATCGCGATGTCCGGCGTGGACATCATCGAGGCGATTCTTCGCGACACCAACCGCATTCTTCCGGTCAGCTCGCTGCTCGACGACTTCCATGGCATCTCCGATGCGTGCATGTCCGTTCCCACGCTGCTCAACAGGGATGGCGTGAATTCGCGGATCAACACCCCTGTGTCCGATCGTGAGCTAGCCGCGTTGAAGCGTTCCGCCGAGACGCTGAAGGAGACGGCAGCGCAGTTCGGCTTCTGATTTGTCCGTGCGAGGTCCGGACACAGTCGCTCGGATGCGGTCGTTCCAACCATGACCCTGATTTCCATGCCCGTGGAGGTCGGGGTCATGGTGTTTTCAGGCCCGTTCCGGGTTCTTGCGGCTGCGGCCTCCCCGCCTTATGGGAACGCTTCCGATTATCGTTGTCGAGAGAACTCCAACCGAACATAAACGGTATGAAGATGTTCGTTGCGCTAGAAGGAAAATGGCGTTATTCCAATGTTTCTGAGACCCTTTTTCCTTGTCACCGAGGTATAGTTGATGACCATTGAACACCTGAGGGAGGATGTTTATGGCTCATACGCATGCGCAGGGAGCATCGACGAGCGACGCCGACGAGGAGCATCGCAAGCGACTGACGGGGACCCTGATGCTGACTGGGGCCGTTTTCGTGGCAGAGCTTGTGGGGGCGGCGGTCACTGGATCCTTGGCCCTTCTTGTGGACGCCGGCCACATGCTCACCGACCTGTCGGTTCTGACGGCGGCGCTGATGACCGCGATTCTCATGAGGAGAAAACCGAACTCCATGAGGACGTGGGGATGGGCCAGACTTGAGGTCATCACCGCGGCCGCTGGAGCGACAGCGCTTTTGTTCGTCGGTCTGTACGCTCTGGTGGAGGCCGGGCTGAGGTTGTTCGGCGGGGCGGCCGACGAGGTGCGCGATGTCAAGCTTCTGCTGTTCTTTGGCATACTTGGTCTGGCCGCTAACGTGGGGTCGATGCTGATTCTGTCCTCGCGGCGGGCTGACAACATGAATATGAAGGCGGCTTTTCTCGAGGTCATTAACGATGCTCTGGGCTCCGTGGCGGTTATTATGTCGGCTGTCGTCATGATGACGACGGGATGGGCGGGATTCGACGCCATCGCCGGCGGCGTGATCGCCCTCATGATGATTCCGAGGGCGGTGTTGCTTCTGCGCAAGGCCCTGAGGGTGCTCTTGGAGGAGACGCCCGACGGATTGGATCTGGTGAAGGTCCGCGAGCATATGGAGAACGTGGAGCATGTCGTCGCGGTTCACGACCTGCATGCGAGCACCGTCGCGACAGGGATGCCTCTGGTGATGGCGCATGTCGAGGTTGATGACGGATTGAGCATGGAGCAGGCCGCCGTCATTCTCGGCCAGCTCCAGGATTGTCTCAAACGGCATTTTCCGGTGTCCGTGGCGCACACGACGTTCCAACTGGAGCCTGCCGGATATCGCGCGCGGCATCCCGAAGCGATCCATTCCTGACGGTTCTTCGGGGACAGTGCCGGCCCCTACTTTCTGGCAAGCGTGCGGGTGGCGCGAGCTTGTTCATGGGGTGACCCGACTATGACGGACCGGGTCAGATTCTTCGCAGAACCGTGACCACCTTTCCCATGATTCGCGCATCAGTGCCATCGATGGGTGAATAGGCGGGGTTGTGCGGCATGAGCCACACGTGTCCTTTGTCTCGGCGAAGGGTTTTGATGGTGGCCTCGTCGTCAAGAAGCGCGGCAACGATGTCGCCGCTGTCGGCCGTGGACTGTTCTCGCACGACAACGTAGTCTCCGTCGCATATGGCCGCATCGATCATGGAGTCGCCGTGGACCTCGAGCATGAACAGCGATCCGGTTCCGGTGAGACGTTCCGGAAGCCGCATGACATCCTCGACGTGCTGCTCCGCGGTGATGGGGGCTCCAGCGGCTATCCTGCCCACAAGCGGAATGTCGTGGGACTCCCTCAAAGCCGCGCTTTCCTCGTCGCCGGCCACTGGGAAGGGGATTATGGTCGAGGTCAACGAGCTGTTGTCTGAAGGCCTTGTGCTTCTGGTGCCCGCGGTGCTTGTGGTGACGGCTCCACCCGTGTGACTTCTCGTGTGGCTTCTATCGTCGGATCCACGTGCGGCCTGTGCGGCATGAATGTCCATCTCGTTGCGGAGGTCGTTTCCGTCCAGATCGCGTACAAGCTCGATCGCGCGCCCCTTGTTGGCGTTCATGCGGATGTAGCCGTACCTCTGAAGCACCTCAAGCTGGTGTTTCACCGAGGATGGGCTTTTAAGGCCGACGATCGACCCTATCTCCCTGAATGAGGGGGCGAAGCCCCTGTCCGCGACGTGGGAGCATATGGCCTCGAGAACAAGCCGCTGACGCGAGCTCAGCGTCTCGCCGGATGAGGCCGGCTCCGCTGCGGGCATCGTCGCCGCCGTCCTTACTGCGGTTTTTCCCGTGCCAACGGTCTTTCCTGTGCCGTCGGTTTTTTCCGTGCCGTCAAGCTTTTTCGTGTTGTCGGCCGTGGACGCATCCGCGTTATGGGTCGCGTCTGGTGTGAAGGGGACGGTGCTCACCGTGGACTCCTTTCGGGGGCTTGCTTCAGCATAACGTCGAAATGTGATGAAATCAAACATCTGTTCGAAACACCCTTGCGCTGGTCGAACGTCTGTGCGATAGTAAGAACATCTGTTCGATAGAACGCATGTTCGAAGGAGGCTCGGTCATGGAGTCGTCGCAGAGAGGGATTTCCCACGGGGTTAGGTCGTCCGGTCGGGCGCATGCCGTTCGCGGTCTTGGGATGGATGGCGTGACGGTGGGGGATCTGTTCACGGATGTTCTCGTCGCGGCTTTCAAGAAGCCGGCAGCGTCAACGCATACCGGGGACTCGCGGAAAAGCAATGGGGCGCAGTCGGTGGAAGAGGGGATGTCGTTCCGTCGTCGGCGGATGATATCCCATCGCCGGGCCGTGGTATTGGTGATGACGGGCGTGGCGATTCTGACGACTGTGGTTTCGGTTATGGTTCCGCAAAGAGCGCAGTCGGCGTCCAGTGGCGTCGAGGTGTCGAGCTCGGTGGTTCAGCCGGGCGACACATGGTGGTCTTATGCGGAGTCTCTGACTCCACAGGGCGGTGATGTCTCGGTGACGGTTGACCGTCTTATGGCTTTGAACCACGATGAGGATCCAACGCTGACGCCGGGGGAGAAGATAGTTCTTCCCGTCGATGCCGAGTCATGGTGAGCGTGGGCCACCCGAATCGGCAGTGGACTCTCGAACGTAGTCGTCGTTCACGTGAGCGCAGGCGCGGCGACACCATGGACAATCCGCCGGGAGAGTGCGCGGGATATGGCTATTCTGTAGGGTATGCA
>NZ_CASEXV010000065.1 GCF_949292005.1 uncultured Bifidobacterium sp.
ACATCTTCTCATCATCACATCGTCAAGTCCTGCGGAGGGGAAGACCACGACGTGCATCAACATCGCGGCCGCTCTGGCCGAGGAGGGGAAGACGGTGCTCCTTATCGATGCGGATCTGAGGCATCCATCGGTCGCACGAGAATTGGATATCGAGGGTAACGTCGGACTGTGTCTCATATACTGTCGGCGCAGGCGACGCCGAGAGAGGTCGTCCAGCCGTATTGGCGGGCCAATCTGCACATACTCCCTTCGGGCCGTCGTGTCGCAAACGCGAGCATACTTCTCAATTCCGTTCTGATGACCGAGCTTATGGAACAGGCTCAGAAGCAGTATGACTATGTTTTGGTCGATACGGCCCCTATGTCGGTGTCCAATGACGCCGCTGTGTTCGGAAGAGTCGCCGATGGCATCATCATGGTTGTTGGACGCGATGTGGCGGACAAACGCGATCTGCGATCGATCGTCGAATCCTTCCATACGGCAAACGTCAAGATGTTGGGATTCATATTCAATTTTGCCAACCCCAAGAAGATTCATTCGAAGGATTATTACTACTATTCGGAGGAATCCACGACGGCCACGCATCGCGCCGGTTCATCGCGTGGGCGTCATGACAATAGCTGATCTATCATGAAGAATCGAATGATGGTAGACGACGGTCGGCAGTGGTCACCTACAACGGGCGACCGAGTGAATCGGTGGGATAGGCCGATTGCAGGTGATTCCATTCACGATAGGGATATTGTCGATTCCTCGTGGGATATTCCGCTCATCGACTTCGGTGCGGTGTCCTACCGACCGGCACCATCATCTGTTTCCACAGCGAAGCGTGACTCATCCGCACGCTCTCATTCGGCAAAGCATCCCGGGAGTCGTGGCTCGGTTATCGCGGGGCGAGTTCCTCGCATCGCCGCACATGCATCGGCTAAGCCCCGGCCGTCGCCCGTGAGAGAGTGGTGTACTGGTGTCGTTGCCGGTCTGGTCATTGCAGTAACCGGCGTGGTGGCGTTCCTTATCGTTCTTTGATGGCCGTCTGTGATCTACCGATGATTTCTGATTGCCCATATGTTGTTGTTGCCCAAGTTGTTGTGACGCGCTCCGCACTGTGATGGCAGTAACGGAGAGCACACTCGCAACAACGAAGCGTATGACATACGAGCCAAGACAGCCTGAATCATCCAGCTTCCCTCGGAGCGGTACCGCAGAGAAGTCCCGCAGATCAGTAGTAGCTGTTGGCGACCCAGAAGGTGTAGGCTCCCTGCACGCTGCCGTAGCGCTGGGCGCAGTAGCCCCAGAACCATTTGAGCTGGGTCTGGTAGTTCGTGGCCCAATCCGATCCGGCGGAGGCCATCTTGCTGCCCGGAAGCGCCTGGGGAAGCCCGTATGCTCCGCTGGGGTTCGACGCGTTGACGCGCCATCCGGACTCGTGGTTGATGATGTAGACAGTCGCGGTGAAGTCGGCCTCGGTGTAGCCGTTTGCAAGCATGTACTTGTGAGCCCAGGTCTGCATATCCCCGACAGGCGTGGTGGTGCCGATGTCGCTTGTCGTCGTGGATGACGACGAGGACGACGATGAAGACGAGCTGGTGCCGGTGCCCACAAGAATGACCTTGTTCACCGCGGCGGTTTTGACGTAGGACGTGAACACATTGGACTCAACCACTTTTGAGCCGGACTTGGTGACAAGACTCGTCGTGACCATGACGCCCTTCTTGCCTTCCGTCTGCACTTTCTCCGTCCCTTTGGGAAGAGAGGAGGTCTTTTTCCGGACGACGTTGTAGGCGATTGACGAGGTGCTCGTGGTCAGGTCCGCCGATGCGCGCGTGATCGTGATTGTGGTGGATTCCGATACCTTGGAGGTCAATGACGGAGAAACGGTGTCATGCGGGTCCAGGGTGATGTTTCCCGCGTCCAGAACAGATTTCACATTCGTGAAGTTGGTTCCGAGAACCACGCGGGATTGCCCATTGATCTTGACGGTCACCATGGCGGTTCCGGCCTTGAGATTCTTCAGGGCCTTGCGGTCGTAGCTGCGTGACACCTCAAGGGAGTTGGTGTCGGTGGCGGAGTAGGAGGTGACGGTGGACTGGGTCGATGAACCGCTCTGCTTGTAGAAGCCACGTGAAACGGCCATACCGGACACCAGAAGCCCCACTGTGGCGATTGTGGCCGCGATGCGAACCCATTGCTTCGCGCTCAACGCCGACAAAGTGGTGTTCTTTCTGCGGTGATTGGCCATTACTCTCCTTGATTGACCGTCCATGTACTCATATCGCGATGCCCCCGGTAGACGACCCAAGAGGGTGTCTGCCGTCAACATTGGCTGCACGACGCGGCTACCTGGTATACGCATCCGGCGACCATAGTAGTCCCACCCCGTCCGGACGCAAAATGGTCCGTTCCGGAGAAGTCCGGAACGGGCCATGCGTGATGCGCCTCAATCGGCGCTATTCCGCGTTGGACGACATGTCGAGATTGCGCGCCTGAGTGATGAGATCGTCAAGGTCCGCGGCCCGAAGCGCGCCGGCCTGTTTGAAGATGATCTGTCCCTTCTTGGCCACCATGAGGGTGGGGATCGAGCGGATTCCCGCGGCTCCCGCCAGCTCCTGGTTCTGGTCGACGTCTACCTTCGCGAACACGATGTCGGGGTTCTTTTCGCTGGCCTGTTCGAAGACGGGGCCGAACGCGCGGCAGGGGCCGCACCACGTAGCCCAGAAGTCAACGAATACGAGCTCGTTGTCCGTGATGGTTGTGTTGAATGTCTGCGTCGTTACGGCTTGGGTCGCCATTGAGGTGTCCTTTCGTTGCCTTCACGCACCATGGCCGGTCGATTCCCGCCGGCTCGATGCCCTTATGCGACCATCTTGCCACCATGTGGACCAAAAACCGTGGAATCCGCTCTCGGCACAGCAATATGAACGGCAACGAAACCGCAAAACAATGGGGGATAATGAAGTCATGCCAGTCCTGAATGATGAGGTGCCCGATGAGGGCGATTACGATGACGACCGCAGAGGCGGGGAATTCGATGGCATAACCCCCGAGGATTTCGTGAGGGGGTCGGGACGCGACAATCCGCCCGGATGGCTGTCGTCCTCGGACATCGACCGCATCCGCAGGCAGACCCCGATTCCTTACATCGAGGCGGTGCCCGTGCGCACCGATGATTTCGGTCGCGTGTCGGCCGTCGGATCGCTCCTGCGGGTGACCGACGATGGCTCGGTGACGCGCACACTCATTTCCGGACGGATTCTTTTCCACGAGACCATCCGTGAGGCCATAGTGCGCAATATATCCAAGGATCTGGGAGAGATCGCGCTGCCCCTCCTTCCCCAGAGTCCCGTCCCGTTCACTGTGGCCGAGTTCTTCCCCACTCCGGGTGTGTCCGAATTCTATGATCCGCGTCAGCATACCGTCGCGTTGTGCTATGTCGTGCCCATAGCGGGTGACTGCAAGCCGCAGGACGAGATGTTGGACGTCGAATGGACGGATCCATCCAGCGCACACATGGACGACGTCATTTCGCAGATGGGTGGAGGGCACGGAAGAATCGTCAGGCAGGCCCTCTCGTGGGCGGGTTTGTGACACCTTTGTTCGTGCGTCGTGGCTGACAGTGCCGAGAATGGCTTGTGGGCGAAAGGATGTTTGGGAGAAGTAAGGATATGCGAAACATGATCATTCATAACACCATTTATCGTGAAGCGTCGGTCGCGACTGGATCCCCACTTGTGCTTATCAACGCGTTTCCGGTCGACCACCGCATGTGGGACCGTTGCGCGGAGGTCGTCGTGGAGATGTCTGGGGGAAGGGACGGTGGGAGATACGCCGTATGGGCGCCCGATATGCCTGGATCGGGATCGTCGCCAGTGCCGGACCGTGAATCGACGGGACCTGTTGCCGGTGATGGATCGTACCCCCGTGCTCTGGATGCGCTCACCGATTCCTATGCTTCGCTGGTGGAGGACTCCGGATACTCCGGCGCCATCTGGGTCGGCCTTTCTATGGGAGGATATGTCGCCGCCAACATGCAGCGGCGTCATCCGGAGTTGGTCAAAGGCATCGCCCTGTGCGACACGCGCGTCGCCGTGGACGAGCCCCGTGCCAAGGCCGGTAGGCTGCGCTGCGCAGACGAGGCCGAGAGGCGTGGTGATGTCGCCCCGGTCATGCATTTCGCAGAGCCGCAGGAAGGCGATTCGTCGGTTAAGATGTCGTCCGCCTTCGTCGAGACGTTCGCCGGATGGATACGGGACCAGAGTCCGGAGGGAATCGCATGGCGTCAACGCATGGCCGCCGGACGACCCGACCTGACCGATCAACTCGCCACAATACGAGTCCCTGCGGCGGTCGTCGTCGGTGATCGTGATCCATCAAGCTCCATTCCGTCCATGAAGGACATCGCCAACGGCATGACATCAACCGCATGCTCGTTCACGGTTGTGGAGGATTGCGGGCATTTCAGCGCCGTTGAGCACCCGCGTGCGCTGGCACGTCAGCTGGTGAATCTCGTCGATCGGGTGAATCGCGCATGACCGTCGTCTCGCCCGTCGCGCTGACGCTGCCGCTGACGTTCCTTCCTCTCGCGCAGGGGGATGTCGACTACCAGGTCGACAAACGCTCCGACCCGCATCTTGTGGAGTCCGTGCTCGCCGATCCCCGGACCATGGTCGTCGTCGTTTCGGCCGGTCGGCTGGCGGTTCCGAAAGGACAGCGGAACCTCGCGTACATGAGCTCAGCCCGCATGAGGCTGGCGTCCATACCCGGATCCTATGCCGCCTCGTCCCTTGCGTACGAGAGTGGAATCACATGGATATATCTGGGCTCCTACCATCACGGCTCCGAGCGTCGGATGGTCGTCGCCGCGGACGTGCGTGGGACCGACGACTGCGTATCGGCTGCATCCGAATCGATTATCGACCGGATGAGGGCGGGCTTCGAGTGGGTGGATCTGAGATTGTTCGCGCCCCATGCGTCGGCGCATCAAGCCGGAATCGCCACAACCATCAGCTCTCTGAGCATCTGGCACGACAGACAGCGCTTCTGCCCCATATGTGGCTCGCCGGTGGATGCGTTCCTCGCA
The DNA here is from genome assembly GCF_949292005.1 of uncultured Bifidobacterium sp. GTDB lineage: Bacteria > Actinomycetota > Actinomycetes > Actinomycetales > Bifidobacteriaceae > Bifidobacterium. The sequence continues at coordinate 5,078 of NZ_CASEXV010000065.1, forward strand.
GGATGGGCGCAGCGGTGCCGCGGGAACGGGCGACATGTGCTGTTTCCGCGGGTCGAGCCGGCCGTCATCACATTGATCGTGGACGCTCGCGGACGCATCCTTCTTCAACATAACGCCGCTTGGGATGACGATCGGTTGTATTCCGTGTCGGCGGGATTCGTGGAGGCGGGGGAGAACCTTGAACACGCCTGCCGTCGGGAGGCGAGCGAGGAAACGGGCGTGACGTTGGGGGACGTCCGTTATCTGGGTTCACAACCATGGCCTTATCCGGCGTCTCTGATGACGGCGTTCACCAGTCAGGCGGTGGGGACGGACATCCACGTTGATGGCGACGAGACGCTGCGGGCCGAGTGGTTGACGAGGGATGACTACACCATGCGACTGGCTTCGGGAGGCATGATTCCTCCGGGGAAGGCCACCATCGCGCGGTACATGATCGAACAATGGTACGGTCGGGAATTGGACTGACCGGTGACCCGGACGGAGGACCACATGACGAGCGATCCAGACGACGATCTTGACCATGATGATCTTGGTGGCGATGGCGATGGCGATGGCGATCTGTTCCTCGCGTCCGTGGCCGACGTCACCGACAGCGAGGTCGAGGACCGCCGTGAGGATAAAGGGCAGACCGTCTGGCTCATCGTGTTCTTCATCGTGTGCGGCCTGTGCGCGGTCGTGGCGGTGGCCGGATACCATATGGCCGAATCCCATTACCGCGACAGGGCTTTGCCCGGCGTGACATTCGCGGGCGCTTCGGTGTCGGGGAAGACGTCATCCGAGCTGACGGCGCTGGTGAAGCGGACGGCCGCATCCACCGGTCTGAGGCTCACCGACAGCAAGGGAAAGACGGTGAAGGCCAGTCTGGGCAACCTTGGCGTCACCGTGAACGTGGATTCAACGGTGAAGGCGTTGTTGGCCGCCAAAAGGGATGAAAGCCCGTTCGTCTGGTACCTTCCGTTCTGGCGTCAATCCGTGGGACTGAAGTCCTCGACGACCGAGACGACGTTGACGGACTATCTGACGCGTCGCTTTGTCGCCAAGGCGAACCGTCCCAAGGCGTCCACCATCAGCTACGACAAGTCGGTCAAGGCGTTCGTGGTCAATGGGGGAACTCCGGGAACCGTGCCGCAGACCGAGGTTATCAAGGATGCGATCGACGAGGTGGCCGACGATCCCGGAACGTTCCTGAGCGTCAGTTTCAGGTATGAGACTGGAGAGATGCCGGTGTCCATCGAGGAGGCCACAAAGGTCGCGGCGAAGGCGAACTCGCGTCTGTCCCTTTCGCTGAAGATCACCGGCAATGGCCATGAGCTGAAGGTTGATGGGTCGACCATCGCGGCGTGGACGACGACGACGCAGAACCTGAAAAAAGGCACGATCGACATCACCTATGACGAGGATCTGATCAAGGCGTATCTTGACAAGCAGCTTCCAGCCAAAATCGGCAAGACCCTCGTGAACGAGAAGGACATCGTCGATGGCGATGGTAAGAAGGTTATGGTGGATGTCGTGGGAGTCGATGGTGTCACGGTCACCAACGCCGACGATCTCGCCCAGTCCCTTCATGACGCGCTTTCCAGTGGCCAGTCCGCGACCCTTCAGGCGACGACAAGCACCACAAAGCATGGTGTCACCACGGTGGTGGTCGATGTGAGGATCGTTGTGGATCTGTCGAAGCAGACTCTCACCGTGTACAAGGGATCGACCAAGGCCGCGCAGTTCCTTGTTTCTGTTGGGAAGTCAGCGGTGGTCTCGACCTCTGATAAAAGCTATGTCACGAAAACGGCGAAGTCGGCTAACATCACCGTGTCCTCGGGATCGGCATCGTCGGGTTCATCCTCGCCCAACGGATCATCGAGTTCGTCGGGCTCCTCCAAATCCACGGCAAAAGGAACGTGGGTGACGTATTTCGGATCGTCCCAGGCGTTCCTGTCCGCGTCGTGGAGCGATGACGGCATAGCCAAAGGGAACCCCTCGTCCTCGCCGTCCTCGCCGTTCGTCGACATGTACGAATCCGACGCCCAGTGGGTCTACACCAACTGTCCCAAAGGCACCCGAGTGCAGTTCACCGGGTCGGTGCCGAGCTCATCCGTGAGATAGCCGATACCGCGTGGGAAGCGACACTCCTCCACACCGGTTTCGGGAGTGCCCGCGGGTGGGTGGCCGCGCTATTCTGGAGCACATGAGCACACATGACACGGATCGGCCAGCGCGCGTCGATATCCCAGAGCAGTTGAGCTATTCCGAGGAGCACGCGTGGGTCGACGATTCCGTAGACCCGGCGGTGGTGGGAATCACCGAATACGCTGCCGACCAACTCGGCGATCTTGTCTACGTCGATCTTCCGGAGATCGGCGACAGGGTGCAGGCGGGCGACGAGATCGTGGAGTTGGAATCATCGAAGGCCGTCCAGCCCTTGGTCAGTCCGGTGGCGGGAACAGTTCGTGCGGTGAACTCGGAGGCGGTGGACGATCCCGCCATCGTGAACAATGATCCTTATGGTGAGGGCTGGCTCATCAAAGTCGCCCTTGACGACGATCAGCCTGGCATGCTCACATCCGATGACTACGCGCGCATAATCCAGAACTGAGCGAGAGGAGCGTCGGCGTCGTGAAGTCAAAACCCGAGGCGTCCGATGACATGCCCACCGTGCCGATTCCGGCCCGGCGGGTGATGACCATATTCGATGCCGCGTCGAAGCACGAGCGCATCGAGGTAAAACCTCCGCTGGTGAGATTCGTCCGCCGTGCCATCACCAGAGTCTTCGGCGTCTGGCTCCGAGCGTCGACCTTTTTCGTGACGAGTATGGGGTGGCGTGAGTGTGTGGAGCCCTATGTCGGTTACGGGACCGACGATTACTCGCGTCTTGTGTGCCGGACGGTGTACGGTCCGGCCCGGCGTCAGGCCGGCATGGCCAACCGGGGGATACGCGGGATGCTTGCCGTTCCGGCCCCCCGCGTCCGCGTGCAGATAGCGATTGATCGTGTTCCCGTCGAAACGGTCCAGATCGGTTCGTCCGAGGTGTACGACAAAATCGATTCCCTTTCCCGCACCAGCAGCATCTACGCGGCGTCGGACGCGGCCGGATACCTCGATCTCGTCGCCGAACGCCGTCTGTCTCCGGGCGTGCATGACGTCTCATATCGGGTTCCCGGACGAAGACCCGTGCGTGCCAACCTTTTCACCATCGCTCCGGGCACTCCCGTGGGCGTGATATCGGATGTCGATGACACGATCATGGTCACGCAGGCCCCGACACTGTGGAAGGCCGCGTACAACCTGCTGATCCTCAATCCGCGCAAGCGCGTGGCCGTTCCCGGAATGGGGGCGCTGTTCGCTAGGATCGAGGACATCTTTCCCGAAGCGCCCTTCTTCTACCTCTCCACATCCCCGTGGAACGTCGAGAGCTCCATAAGGCATTTCATCGCCGATCATGGATACCCGCAGGGGCCGCTGTTGCTGCGGGACCTCGACCCGCGGCCTAAGACCTTCGTTCCGACGGGCGTGCAGCACAAACTCGAGTTCGCCGAACAGCTCATGGCCGATTTCCCATCGATGAGGTTCATCCTCATCGGGGATGATGGGCAGCGTGACCCCACCACGTACGCCACCATCGCACGGAGATATCCGGGTAGGGTTCTTGCCATCGGCATCAGGCAGCTCAGTCCGCGGGAGGCTGCTCCTTGGGGAGCCATGTCCGGGCTGACGTCCACACAGCCGGTTCCGGTGACGGATGTTCCCGTGTTCACCGGAACGACCGGCGCCAATCTGATGTCGACGATGATTCCCTACCTGCGGCAGTTCCGCTGACGCATCGGACGCTCGGCGCCTTGATGCATACAATGGCCGTCATGACGAATGAGCATCAGCGAGAGGATTTCATGACGTATGGCATCAAGGCGCCCGGAGCCGGGACGGATGACGGGGCGACGCGGCATGCGGCGGTTTCTCCTGATGCGCCGGTCCCTCCCAAGGCGCCCGTCCGACCCAAGGTCAGGGTGCATCATGGAGACGCCTTCTCGGATCCGTATGAGTGGATGAGGGATGTGGACGATCAGGCCGTGGCTGACTATGTGCGGGCCGAGAACGATTACTGCCTGAAAAGGACGGCGCATCTCGCAGGTTTGAGAACGACGCTGTACGACGAGATACGTTCGCATGTCCAGGAGACCGACATGTCGGTGCCCATGCGGATGGATGGGTATTGGTATGTGGCGCGCACGGTGGAGGGCCGCGACTACGCCGTCCAATGCCGGGTGCCGGTGAAGTCCGCCGACGACTGGGATCCGCCGGTCATCGATCCCTGTTCGAAGCCCGGATCGTTCCCGGGCGAGGAGATCATATTCGATGCGAACGCCGAGGCCAAAGGCCACGATTTCTTCCGTCTGGGCGGAATGGACATCAGCCGTGACGGCCGATGGATGCTGTATGGAGTGGATGTCACGGGTGGTGAGAGGTACGACTTCCGCATCCGTGATCTGACGACGGGCGAGGATCTCCCGGACCTTCTGCGAGGCGTCGGCGGCGCTTGCCTCACGCCTGACGGGGAATGGGTGTTCTCGGTCGAGCTTGATGATGCGTGGCGCCCCTGTGCGGTGTGGCGGCACCGGGTTGGGTCTCCCTCCAGCGCCGATGTTGAGGTGTATCGGGAGAAGGACGAACGGTTCTGGGTGTCGGTGGGGATGAGCTTCGATGAGTCCCTGATCGTCATCGGGGTGGATTCCAAAACGACATCCGAGATGTTGACCCTCGACGTCCGCGACCCCGAGGGTGCGTTCGAGGTGTTCGTGCCACGAAGCGATGGCACGGAATACAGCGCGGAGTTCTCGACGCTGGAGGGTGCCGGAGAGGGCGGCGTCGACGTTCCCATCGCGGTGGTCTACCACAACGCGGTCAATCCCAATTTTGAGATCGACGTGGTCGACATGCGCTCGCATCATCCTCCCTTCCGCCTGGGCGAGGGAGTCGTCATCGCCCAGGGGTCGCCCTACGGATGCGAGAGGGGCGATGCGGTGGTTGCGGGCGCCTCGGCGCTTCCGGCCGGAACGGCATATGACGATCCACACAATCCCGAGGTGCTGAGGGGACGGCATGGGTTGACGATCGAGGGCATGTCCGTCCGCCGTGGCTATGTGGTCCTGTCGTATCGGGCCGAGGGGCTTCCTCATATCGCCGTGATACCGAAGGACGACGCGGCCGAGGATTACCGAAAGTCGAATCCATGGCGCTTCCGTGAGATGAGTATTCCCGGACTGGCCGGAGATGTGACGGGAGAGGGGGAGCGGCGGCTCTATTCCGTGGGGATGTCGGGTAATCCTTCGTATGATGACCCGCATCTGAGATATTCCTTCGCGTCGTTGACCCGGCCCGCCGAGCTGCACGAGTATGATCCCCGCACGGACGTTGACACGCTTCTCAAGCGGGTTGACGTTCCCGGCGGATTCGATGCCAGACGTTATGCCGAGCGACGTGTGTGGGTCGATGCCCGCGATGGGGAGCGCATCCCGGTGTCCTTGGCGTGGAGACGCGATCTGCTCGACGGAGGGCGGAGAAAGGATGGGTCTCCGGCTCCCATGTTCATCACCGGATATGGCGCCTATGAGATAAGTTCTGATCCTGGATTCTCGGTGTCACGGCTAAATTTTCTCGATCGCGGCGTGCTGTATGCCGTGGTGCACGTCCGTGGCGGAGGGGAGATGGGGCGCGCATGGTATGAGCAGGGGCGGAGGTTGAACAAACGCCATACATTCGAGGATTTTGTCGACGCCACGCGATGGCTTCATGGCCGTGGCTGGGGGGAATCCGGCACCACGGTTGCCAACGGTGGCTCCGCGGGAGGCCTGCTCATGGGCGCGGTCGCGAATATGGATCCGCGGTCGTACGCGGGCATCGAGGCGGACGTGCCATTCGTCGATGCGTTGACCTCGATATTGGATCCGTCCCTTCCCCTGACTGTGACCGAATGGGATGAATGGGGGGATCCCCTGCATGACGAGGACGTCTACCGATACATGAAATCGTATTCGCCGTATGAGAACGCGCCGACCACCGCCCAGGACGCGGCGGGATTCCCCCGTATCTTGGTGACGTCGTCCATGAACGACACCAGGGTTCTGGTCGTCGAACCGCTCAAATGGGTGGCGCGCTTGCAGGCGGCCGGAGTCGACGCGATGGAGAGGATTGAGGTGGAGGCCGGACATGGTGGGGCGTCCGGCAGATATAGGCAGTGGGAGGAGCTCTCGTTCGAGAACGCCTGGTGTCTGGACGTCATGGGCATCACTGATTGACGGACGTGGGGGAAGGATCTCCGGTCGGGAGCGGTGGGGACATCGTGTTGCCGCGTCCATTTTCTGGACCGCTCCGTGGACACCCTTGTGAACGCGAGTAGTCTGCCGAGCTATGGTCACTGATAAGAAGACGTTGAACATCGCGGTCATCCCCGGAGACGGAATCGGCAAGGAAGTCACGCCGGTCGCCCAAGCGGCGCTGGACAAAGCCATCGACGGCATGGCCGACGTCAATTACGAGGCCTTCGATCTCGGCGCGGAACGCTATCTGCGCGATGGGCAGATTCTGCCGGACGAGGATCTGGAGCGGATCAAAGGCAAGGACGCGATTCTTCTTGGTGCGGTGGGGGATCCCCGTATCAAGGCCGGAATATTGGAGAGGGGACTCCTCCTGCGTCTGCGGTTCGCGCTTGACCAGTACGTCAATCTCAGGCCTTCCAAACTGTACCGAGGTGTGACGTCCCCACTTTCAGATCCCGGCGACATAGATTTCGTGGTGGTCCGCGAAGGGACGGAAGGCTTGTATTGCGGCGCGGGCGGGGCCATTCGCCGTGACACCCCCGCGGAGGTGGCCACCGAGGTGTCCATCAACACTGCGTACGGAGTCGAAAGGGTGGTCCGGTACGCCTTCCAGCTCGCCATGCGCAGGCGCCGTCATGTGACCCTTGTCCATAAGAAGAACGTATTGGTGAACGCAGGTGACATGTGGCAGCGCATAGTCGACCGGGTGGCCGAGGAATATCCGGAGGTCTCGCACGACTATCTCCACATCGACGCCGCGACGATATTCCTCGTGTCGAATCCCTCGCGATTCGACGTGATCCTCACCGACAACCTGTTCGGGGACATCCTTACCGATGAGGCCGGCGCGGTCGTCGGCGGCGTCGGATATTCGGCGTCGGGATGCATCAACGCATCGAACGAGTATCCTTCCATGTTCGAGCCGATTCATGGTTCCGCTCCGGACATCGCAGGAAAGGGGATCGCGAATCCAACCGCGGCCGTTCTGTCCTCCGCGATGCTGCTGAGGCATGTGGGATTCGATGGTCCCGCCGACACGATAGACAGGGCCGTCGAGGCCGACATCGAGTCGTTGGGATCCACCGTCCGCACAACCGATCAGGTGGCTGCCGATATCCTTGCGAGAATCTAGCGCGAGTTCGGCCCACGGCGGTGGTCGCGGCTGGGATGCGGATGGTTTATCGTTGACTTATGAGCGAATTTACCGGTCCCGGTTCCTCGAATGGTTCGAATCCCCAACAGTATTCGTATGGGCAGCAGTACGGCGGCAATCCGCAGTATGGAAGCGGTCAGCAGTACTCAGGTAATCAGCAGTATGGCACGCCGTTTCCCGGACAGAATGCCGGACAGAATAGGGGAGGATTCCCCAACGGACAGAACGTTCCCGTTGGCTATGTTCCTCGGCAGAAGCTGGTGGCGGGTCTTCTGGCGATTTTTCTCGGCGGTCTGGGAGTGCATAATTTCTATCTGGGATACACAGGGAAGGCCGTTGCGCAATTGCTTCTGACAATCGTCGGCTCGATCGTGGTCGTGGGTCCCATTGTGGCAGGTATATGGGGTCTGATTGAGGGGATACTCATCCTCACATCCGATTGGGGATCCCCGTGGCATCGGGATGCCAGGGGCGTGGAACTCAGGGACTGACGGGTCGGTCCAGATTTCGTGTGAGTGCCGGATTGCGGGTAAGCGGAGGATGGTGTTCTGACGTGCGTGCGACATACAAGGTTCCTGGTGGCAAGCTTGTCGGAGTCGACGTCAACCTCTCGCCTGACGGCAAACCGTTGGCGTGCCATATAGATGGGGATTTCTTCATCGACACCCCATCGGATTCGTCGTCCCAAGCTCTTCTGGATGACCTGGCCGACGCCTTGGTCCGCGGAGAATCGTTATCGGACGCGCGTGCGAGGCATCCGGAGGTTCGATTGGTGGGCGCCGACGAGGATGCCATTGGGATCGCCTTCGATAGGGCGCTGGATGCGTCCCTGCGGCATGATTCTTCGCCGGCGTCAGTGGAATACGAGTCGCGTTCGGCTGTCGGGGCGTCGCGTCGCGTCGGAGACGGAATCCGTGGTGGTGTGTGGCGGCGGGAGCGTGCGGCGGCTCTGCGCGTCAGGGTCGTGCATGATCGTCCCCGCCCACCGCGGGAGCAGATGGATACGGATGAAGACTGGGCGCGTATGACTGCGGGCGGGGCCATGACGCCGACTTTGCGCTTTTGGGAATGGTCCGCTCCCGCCGTTGTGGTGGGACGCTACCAGTCGATTGACGCGGAGGTGAACGTCGAGGAGGCCGAGCGCGAGGGGTTCACCGTGGTACGACGCTGTACGGGGGGTGGTGCGATGTTCATCGAGCCGGGCAACACCATCACTTACTCGTTGATCGCCCCACTGGATTTCGTCGCTGGAATGTCCATTGAGGATTCATACAGGCTGTGTGACCAGTGGTTGATCGACGCCCTGAAGGCTTTGGGGATTGAGGCGTTTTTCTCCGGAGTGAACGATATCTCCTCCCCGCAGGGAAAGATCGGAGGGTCCGCGCAACGCCGGTTCCCCGCCCGTGATGGTGGCCCAGGGGCTGTGCTGCATCATGTGACGCTCGCCTATGACATCGATGCGCGGGCCATGGCCCGAATCCTGACGCCGTCAGCGGAGAAGCTCGCAGACAAGGCCGTGAGATCCGCGGCGAAACGCGTGGATCCGATGCGATCTCAGACAGGTATGTCGCGCGACGAGGTGATTCGTCATCTTGCAAGGTCCGCATCCTCCTTCTTTCAGGCGGTACAATGATGCGGGGTCAAGGACGATCCACAGTGCGGAAGAGTCGGGAGGGGCGATGTCCACGCTGAAGCCAAACGCCATTCCCGACGAGGACGACGGAAACGCGCTGCTGCACACCGCTCTGTTCAAGCAGGTTCCGGTGGACCAGTCGCGTGAGCTTCTGTCGCATCTTCGACGTCGGACATGCGACAAAGGGGATTTCATCTTCCGCGAGGGGGATACGGATCAGCGCATGTATCTTTTGGAGCGTGGCCGGGTCAAGCTTATTCGGCAATCGTCCGACAGCAGAGTCCAGCTTCTGAGCATCCACGCCCATGGCGAGGTGCTGGGTGAGATACCGGTGTTCGACCCCGCCGGAGGTCCCCGCACCGCGTCGGCGGTGGCCATGTCGAATACGACCCAGGTCGCATGGTTGGAGCATGACGTTCTTTTCGACTGGATAAACCAGCATCCCCGTGTGGCGGTCGACATGCTGCAAGTGCTGGCGAACCGCATGCGGGCCAACAACGAGCGCATATCCGATCTGGTGTTCATGGATGTCCCCGGCCGACTTGCGAAGACGCTTATCAATCTGGGCGAACGATTCGGCCGGCCCGTGGAGGCAGGAATTCTCGTTCCTCATGATCTCACGCAGGAAGAGATGGCCCAACTGGTGGGATCCTCGCGCGAGACGGTGAACAAGGCTCTTATGGATTTCGCCGGCCGCGGATGGATCGCGCGTGACGGTCGTTCCATCATCATCTACCAGCCGGGCATGCTGATCCGCCGAGCCAGACGATAGCTACTCAGGAATCGTTCGGCAATCGTCGGGAAGCCGTTCCATTCCTCTTAAGGTTGTGATGAATTGGGGTCAGGGGGCCCCGCAATCTGTTTTTTTCGTAGGCTGTCGGTCATAGAATGGTCAGCATGCCCAAGAAGAAGAGTTCCCTGACCCTCAAGCGCGTGCTCGCGCTCCTTCTCGCCTACGTGATGCTCTGCTTCGCGGGAGGGGTCGTGACCAGCCTGCTGCTGCTTCCCGCGGCCGTGGCCGTCAACAATACGGTGAAAGCGACTCTGCCGTCGCTGTCTGTTGAGGGCATTGATTTCGACGTGACAAGCCTTCCACAGAAGTCCACGATCTACGCGTCGGACGGCAAAACCGTCATAGCGTCGTTCTACGCGCAGAACCGTGAGGTCGTTCCGATCAAGAACATATCCTCGTACATGCAGAAGGCCGTGGTGGCTCGAGAGGACAAGCGCTTCTTCGAACACAACGGCGTCGACGTCCAGGGCGTTCTCAGGGCGTTCGTGCAGACATACGTCAAAAAGGGCGACACCCAGGGTGGATCGACACTGACGCAGCAGTACGTCAAGAACGTGCTCCTTGTCCAGGCGCAGGAAGACAACGATCCGATCGCCGAATACAACGCATCCGAGGACACCGTCGCGCGAAAGATCCGCGAGATGCTCATAGCCGTGCAGATGGAGCGCAAGTACACGAAGGCGGAGATCCTGCAGGGCTATCTCAACATCGCCCAGTTCGGACGGAACAGTCTCTATGGCGTGGAAACCGCGGCGAAACGATACTTCAACGTCAGCGCCAAGGATCTCAATGTGGTCCAGTCTGCGACCATAGCCGCAATCACGAAGAACCCCACTCAATACGATCCCTCGGTCAAATCCAATCAGGCGGCGGCCGAGAAGCAGCGCAACATAGTCCTCGACCTCATGTACCAGCAGGGCTACATCACCAAGAAACAGCATGACGAGGCCAAGGCCACACCTTTGGTCAAGACGTTGAACATCCAGTCGGTCGAAGTGAACTCAGGTTGCCAGTCGGCGGGCGACTCGGCGTACTTCTGCGACTATGTCACCAACAAGATCCTCAATTCGACCGAGTTCGGGAAGACCCGCGCCGAACGTGTGCGTCTGCTCAACCAGGGCGGGCTCAAAATCTACAGCACCATGGACGTCAACGCCAACTCCGCCGCCATGAAGACGGCGCGGGAGACCATTCCCGTCAATGATTCCAGCGGCTTTGAGGTGGTGATAGCGGCCATTCAGCCAGGTACGGGCAAAGTGCTGGGCTTTGGCATCAACCGAACGTATGATGCCACCGATGCCGCGAGAACCGATTCCACGAAGACGGCGATCAACTATGCCGTGGATGAGGACGACGGAGGGGGGCAGGGATTCCCCGTGGGCTCCACATGGAAACCCATCAACATGGTCGCGTGGATGCTCGCGGGTCATTCCATCAATGAGTCGCTGACCACGTCCACCGTGTACAACCTGAGCAAGTTCAACTGCGGCACGCACAAGTTCTCCGGGTATTGGTCGGTGCACAACGTGAACGGCTACACCGTCAGCCCCGAATCCCCATTCCTCGCACTCGTGCGCTCGCACAACACGACCCAGGCGTCCATGGCCTCCACAATAGGGCTGTGCGCGATCGCCAACACCGCGAAGACGCTGGGATACCACAACTCGCCTTCCGGCGAGGAGGACATCTACTCGGACATCTCCTTCAACGCCCCGATGGTGATTGGAGCCGTTCAGGCGTCGCCGCTCAGCATGGCGAACGTCTATGCAACGATCGCGGCCAACGGCGTCGAGTGCACTCCCATCGCGATGACCAAGGTTCTTGACAGCTCGGGCAATCAGCTCAAGGTCCCCAGCGCCAACTGCCATCAGGCGATTTCGTCCGAGGTCGCGCAGACGACGGCCTATGCGATGAATCAGGGCGTGGTGCGGTCCGATGGTGTGGCGAAGTCCACGCAGCTGGACAATAACCGCAAAACCTTCGCGAAAACCGGAACCAACGAGGAGAACTATATGCTCACGGGCGGCTTTGTGCCGCAGGTGGCCTCATTCGTGGCGGTTGGCAACGCCGAATACCAGGTCGACTTCACAGGCAAGACGATCAATGGCGTCACGCATTCCACATGGTACGGCGAGTACATAGCCGCCCCGGCGTGGAAGAAGTTCATGGACACGTATCTCAAGGCGGCGAACATCAGTGTGGACAACAACTATGGCACTCCGGCGTCGAAGTTCCTGACGACCTCATCGAGCACAAGTTAACAATTCACCGGATGTCCATCCTCTCCACCGATATTCTCCGTGGATGATGACCGAAGCACACCTACAATGGATGGTGGATGCGACGGCGTCGTGAAGGGAGATCGCAATGAGCGCGACAAAGCATGCGGCGGAGGGGATGGATTCCGGCGAGGGCATGATTCACAGGACGAAGGGCGTGGGGCTTTTCGATCCCCTGACCATTCGCGGGGTGACGGCCCGCAACCGCATCTGGCTGCCTCCGATGGACATGTACTCGGTGTTCGCGCGCGACGGGAAGCCCACCCCGTTCCATTACCAGCATTATGTCTCCAGGGCGATGGGCGGGTTCGGACTGATTATCGCGGAGTCCACGGCGGTTTCTCCCGAAGGTCGGATATCGCCGTGTGATGTGGGACTCTGGAATGACGACCAAGTGGAGGCATGGCGCTGGATTGTCCGCGATGTGAGGGATGCGGGCGCCGTCATGGGCGTCCAGCTCAACCACGCGGGCCGTAAGGGTTCGACCGGGTGCGTTCCCACAGGACATATCGCGGATAGCGTCCCGCTCGAGGAGGGCGGATGGGCCACGGTCGCGCCCAGCGCCGAGGCGTATGGACGGTATGCCGTTCCCCGCGAGCTGACCGCCGCGGAGATCGACGGGATCGTCGATGATTTCACGGCCGCGGCCCGTCGGGCGGTGTCTGCAGGATTCCAGTTCATTGAATTGCATGGGGCGCACGGATATTTGATCTCCCAGTTCCTTGATCCTTTGATCAATCATCGGGATGATGAGTATGGCGGTGGGCTGGAGGGCCGCTCGTTGTTCCTGATGCGGGTCGTCGATGCGGTGAGGGCCGCGATTCCTGATGACATACCGTTGTTTGTGCGTCTGTCCGCCACTGATTGGGCGGCTGGGGGTTGGGATCTGACGCAGACGGTCGAACTGTCCCGTGCCCTCAAGTCGCATGGGGTCGATCTTGTGGACGTGTCGACGGGCGGACTGGTTCCCGGGGTCAGTGTTCCGGTCGAACCGGGATATCAGGTGCCATTCGCGCGGAAGGTCCGTCGAGGTGCGGATATTCCCGTCACTGCTGTGGGGCTGATCACCAAGCCGAAGCAGGCCAACAAGATCATCCGAAACCATGAGGCGGACGCCGTGGAGATCGGCAGGGCGGCGTTGCGCGATCCATACTGGCCGTTGCGCGCCGCGCACAAACTGGGCGTGGACGTCAAAGACGCCCCATATCCCTTCCCCTACGTTCGTGGAGCCTTCTGAACCCATACGGATCTGCGGATTCCTGTCACCTTTGTTGTGTCGCCGTTGCCGCTCTCGTGTCAATCGGGTTCTCTGCGTTCTCAATCGGGACACGCCATGGCGCGGTGTAGGTGGGGTGCCGCCAACCGTGGCAATGGCGCATCAGCGTGGACGCGTCATGCGTCGATGCCGACGGCCTGAGAGACGCGGTCAAAACCGTCGCGTCTGAGAAGATTGGCCAGACCCCGCTTGAGAACGGTGATCTGCTGTGGGCCCCGGTACATCAGCGAGGAGATGAACATGACAAGCGAGGATCCGGAGCGGATCTTCTCATACGCCTGCTCGGGAGTGAAGACACCGCCGACTCCCGCGATGGCGAAACGGTGGCCGAATTCGCGATAGGTGCGCCTGATAAGCGCGTTTCCGCCGGCGAAGGTGGGGGATCCCGACAAACCTCCCAGCCATTCCCGGGGAACCGACAGTCCCTGACGGTCCTTTCGTAGGTTGCATAGTGTCACGCCCTGGACGTTGTGGCCGGAGAGGACGTCGAGAAGCTCCTTGAAGCGTGGCCAAGGAAGGTCGTAGGGCATCTTCACCAGCGTCGGCTGCTCCCGTTCCACGGTGTCGAGCGTGGCGAAAAGACGGTCGAGGTTCTCGGGGTCGGAGGAGAACGGCTCGCCTGCCCGCGTGTTCGGACATGAGATGTTCACCTCCACCATCGCGGTCCTGTTGGCGGCGCGCTCCAAGGAGATCCGATAGTCCTCGATTCCCTCGTCCAGATCGCCCACCAGGTCGTCGTTCGTGCGGGCGATGGAGATGGAGACCTGCATCGAGCGCGACGCAGTCCAGGCATGCTCTGCGCGGCGGATGACCTTGTCGCTTCCGTCGTTGGCCAATCCCACATGGACGAGCATGGAGTCGTATTCCGGCAGCCTGTGGAACCAGGGACGGTCGTTGCCCGCGCAGGGGCGGGATGTGATCGATCCCACGGTTTCGAATCCGAATCCCGCGTGGTCGAGAACAGTGGCCATGTCGCAGTTCTTGTCGAGTCCGGCAGACAGTCCGAAGGGGTTCTCGAAGTCCACTCCCATAACGGTCGTCTCCAGCACCGGATCGGTGTAGTCGAGCATCTCGCGCAGAAGCCACATGAGGGGAGGATTCCGTCCCGTCGCGCGGCAGAATGAGATCATGCGCTCGTGTGCCTTGTCCGGCGGAATGTTGAAGACCATGCGGGGCTTGACCACGTGGCGGTATCCGAAGGTGAAGAGGTCCGTCGTCGCCTTGTTGACGGCATCATGCCAGAAATCGTTCGCAACAAATCCCATGTCTGTCATTGTCTCACTTTTTGCGGAGGATGGGGGCCGATGGCGATGTCCTTCAGCACGCGTTGGCGCTAGAGTGGAGACGTGAGCAAGACATCGGATCATGATTCGGCCGGGGACTCGGTGTGTGTGGTCATGCCGACGTATGACGAGCGCGAGAATCTTCGGGGAACGTTGTCCGGAATACGCTGGTTCGAGCCCCAGGTCGACGTGCTGGTGGTCGACGACTCTTCCCCCGATGGCACTGGCGATCTCGCCGATGAGATGGCCCATGCGGATGGACACATCCATGTTCTCCATAGGCGTGAGAAGCAGGGTCTGGGACCCGCGTATCTTGCGGGATTCGAATGGGCTCTGCAGCGGGGCTACGACATCGTCTGCGAGATGGACATGGACGGCTCGCACAGGCCGGCCGACCTTGTCCGTCTTCTTGATGCCATGCGGCGTGACAGGGTGGTGGATCTGGTCATCGGTTCCCGGCGTGTTCGCTCGGGTGGAACGCAGGGATGGCCATGGTACCGCGATCTCATATCGCGGGGAGGCTCGTGGTATGCGCGCGCGATGCTTGGCGTTGGCGTGCGCGACATGACGGCTGGATTCCGGGCGTACAGGGCTCCTATGCTGCGCAGGGTGACGCGAGATGTTGTTCGGTCGAACGGATACGTGTTCCAGATTGACATGACCCGTCGTGTCGCCGCGGAAGGTGGGAGGGTAGTCGAGGTGCCGATTCTGTTCATGCAGCGGACGCGGGGCCGGTCGAAGATGGACTCGGAGATCGTCAGGGAGGCGATGGTTCGGGTCACGCAGTGGGGCTTGGAACGGCGCTTCACGGGGCGTGCGGGGGAAAAGGGTTCGTCGTCCCCTCGAGAGTAGCGGGAAGTTTGATTTTGCGCGGAGATGTGCGATAATGTTCAGGTGATTTCTTCGCAACGACAGCATCTCATCCTCAGCAGGCTGCGCACGCGCGGCGCCGTGCGCATCACGGCCCTGTCGCAGGAATTGGGCGTCTCCGCCATGACGATTCGTCGCGACATCGCGGAACTCGCAGACAAAGGTCTTCTTAAACGGGTCCATGGTGGGGCCATCAGCACGAGCACGCTTCTCAGCGAGCCGTTGTTCTCAGTCAAATCCCAGATGAATATGGGGCTCAAGGACGCGATCGCCCGTGCGGCGGTCGACGACGTCTCGCCCGGAGACGTCATCGCCATCGGAGGCGGGACCACCGCCTATGTCTTCGCTCAGCACCTTCTTGAATCGCAACGTTGCGAGGGCATCACCATACTCACCAACTCCATGCCAGTGGCCGAACTCGTCCAGGCCATCGAGTCCAAAGAGGTCGAAGTGATCGTCACGGGTGGGGTCATAACTCGCTCGAACGCGCTTGTTGGGCCCATCGCGGACAAAGTCGTCGCTTCCCTTCGCGTCAACACGGTTTTCTTGGGAACGCATTCGGTGTCGCTTCCGCGCGGATTCCTCATGCCCAACTCCCTTGAGGCCGCCACCGACATGGCGATGATGGACATCGCCGACCGCACCATCGTCATCACCGACCACACCAAGTGGAGCAGCACGTCATTGTCGTTGTTCGCCCGTTTCGATCAGGTCGACACGGTGATCACCGACAGTGGTCTCGCGCCTCATTCCATCGAGGAGACGCGGAAACTAATCAACAATCTTGTACTGGTCGATGTCGACCAGTGAGCTGGAAAAGGAGCACAGCAGACGTTACTGTCCACAAGGCGGGAAGTCCCGAATTCGTTCATTACAAACCAAGCGAGTACGCGCGGAGGAACATCCGCACCCCCCGTTCGGGCCGTTTTTCGTCCGGAATAGCGTATATAAACCCATACAACAATCAATGTATAACATGTGAATGATTGTGTTGAGTTTCTATACATGTGCAATTGACTGTGCTACTATTTCGTGCTACCATTATTGGTATGAGTTCCAAGCTGACGTTCGCGGCTTCGGCCGGTAAGCACGAATACATGGTAGAGGACGTGATGTATGCCTATCTGCACATCATCCGCATTCGACAGTTCGAGCATGACGGGGCCTTGTATATCAAGTTCACCGGGCGGCGTCATGGCGATCCGCTGGTGCCGAGCATCGAGGTGGAGATGAAGCGTCTGGCGGATGGCAGGGTGATCGTGTTCCACGTCAATGCGGAGCAGGGCACGTTCTGGGACAAGGACTGAAAGGAGTCGATGATGGCCGACAATGACGAGGTATGGCGCTGGGATGATTCCCAGGCCGTGGAGTATGAGGGCGACGCCGCACAGGCGCACGCCGATGAGATGCTGATGGAGACGACC
This sequence comes from uncultured Bifidobacterium sp., assembly GCF_949292005.1. Classification (GTDB taxonomy): domain Bacteria; phylum Actinomycetota; class Actinomycetes; order Actinomycetales; family Bifidobacteriaceae; genus Bifidobacterium. Next base: position 22,100 of record NZ_CASEXV010000065.1, read on the forward strand.
GGCGCGGCCAGTCCCCAGGAGGCGGCGGACATGCTGCTCGGGCGTCCGAGCCTGGCCGAGCAGGGCAGGGAGAAGAGCGAGACCCTGCACTTCAAGGCGCCCGCATCGATGGCCGCATATGTGAAGGCGAAGCATAATCGCAGCGAGTACCTGCGCGAGCTGGTCGCGCGGGACATGCGGGAGCATGGCCGGCTGCGAACGGCTGTTCACTGATCACGCGTCGGGCGCGAAGGCGCACCGGCCCGAACTCGACCGCCTGCTCGATGTGATCCGCGACGGGGACACCCTGATCGTGTGGAAGCTCGACCGGCTGGGCAGGAGCGTGCAGAACCTCGTGGACCTCATGAACCTGCTGCAATCCAGGGGAGTGGGGTTCAGAAGCCTGACGGAGAACATGGACACCACCACGCCGGGAGGGGTGCTGATCTTCAACGTGTTCGCCGCGATGGCGCAGTTCGAACGCGACCTCATCCGGGAACGCACCACCGCAGGCTTGCAAGCAGTCAGGGCACGGGGACATGTGGGCGGCCGACCGTCAAAACTCAATGAGAAGAAACGTGCTCGGATCCGCGAACTCTACCAGGCCGGTGCACTCACCGTGCAGGAGATAGCCGATTAATACCAGGTCAGCAGGATGACCGTCTCCAGCAGTATAAAAGCATAACTAGCTACTTACATAGTTATGTAAGTAGCTAGTTATTCTGCTTTCGCTGTTGCCAACTCATCC